>CAYNKU010000043.1:3646-9615 GCA_964397865.1 uncultured Pirellulales bacterium
GAATGTATCAACGATCCAAAGAATAATAAAAACATCTACCCCCACCATCAGCAGCGTCCAGGGTTGTTCGAGAATATTTGACATCTGACAAATCCCTTCTGGTCTTAAACCTTCAAAAATACCCTCTTACGATAAAGAAACAGCAGAAAAAGCCATCTCGCCATCAGCCCCGCAAATGTTACGATCACAGGTTCCAGACTCCCGCACTGCCGCGCAAGACCCGCCACAAAGAAATTGGAAATCCCCGTAAAGTCTATAAATCGTTGCGTAAAGTATATCGTCAGCGGATTCATACCGATGACAATAAAGAAAAAAGCCCACTTTTTATAACCCCTGACGTCGATTATCCAGTAGAACAGCGCCAGCAGCAGTAGGCTGTAGCCGCCGGCGACCAGGGCGAATGAGCTTGTCCAGATATTCTTAATGACAGGGAACACCATCCCCCAGCCGTAACCTGTGATAAGGATTAAAACCCCCGCTACGGCCAGAAAAGCCGCTTTTCGAGGGCCGCTGGTTTGTGTCCGCAGCCAGTGACCCGCCAAAACGCCTATCAGCATTGTTGAAATAGCGGGCAGCGTTGACAGCAGCCCGTTACTGTCGCCCGGGCCATACCATTCGGGGGTTATGATACCGGGCAGATAGAGCCTGTCGATATAGCCGGCGAAATTACCTTCCGGCGTCATTACACCGGGGCCGAAACCGGGAACCGGCACAATCGCCATCAAAGCCCAGTAAACAAGCAGTAGGGCGGTACAGACGGTGAGCTGGGCGGGCCATTTGGTATTCGCTACGAGCAGGGCGGTGAAGAGATAGCATATCGCGATCCTCTGGAGGACACCCATAAGCCGAAGCTGGTCGAATTCGAAATTGAGCAGGCCGTTCATAATAAGGCCGAGCAGAAACAAAACAGCGGCACGCTTGACGATATGCAGATGAAGTTTGACCCGGCTGTGGCCTTTTTCGACCCGGCCGGCAACTGAAAACGGCATCACCACGCCGACGATAAAAAGAAACAGCGGCATAATCAAATCTTCGAACCGAAAACCCTCCCATTCGACATGCCGAAGCTGGGTAGCGACGGTATTTGTCAGCGGGTTATCCCAGACCTTCGCGAAGCTGCCGAAGAAGTAACCGCCGCCGGAGATCCATAACATATCGAATCCTCGCAGGGCGTCGATGGACGTTATCCTGCGGTCGATGAGGTCGTTATTTTGGTTACTCGTCATTTATCAGTTTCTCAGCGACTGGACGGGCGAAGGTATCCGACCCTTACGTGCTATAAATCCGGCTGAGGCCGATTTCGGCACCCGCATGACCGGCGCTGAGCCGAGCAGCCCGCCGAAATGTACGATTGAGCCGACCTTTTTGCCGGGAACGGGAATTACCCTTACGCTTGTGGTTTTATTGTTTATAACGCCGATCGAAAGCTCGTCGGCTATTATGGCAGAGAGCACCTCAGCCGGCGTGGAGCCGGGGACGGCGAACATATCGAGCCCCACCGAGCATACGCTGGTCAGGGCCTCGAGCTTTTCAAGGTTCAATGTGCCGGCTTTAACCGCCCGGATCATACCGGAATCCTCACTGACGGGGATGAAGGTTCCGGAGAGTCCGCCGATATTACCTGACGCCATCGCGCCGCCTTTTTTCACTGCGTCCATCAGCATCGCCAAAGCGGCGGTGGAGCCGGGCAGTCCCATACTGTCCACGCCCATCGCCTCGATGATTTCAGCCACCGAATCGCCCGCGGAAGTTGTCGAAGCGAGAGAAATATCGACGATCCCGAAATCGACTTTCATCAGTTCGGCCATTTCCCTGCCGATAAGTTCGCCTGCGCGGGTAATCTTGAAAACGGTTCTTTTGATGACCTCGGATAACTGCGTCAGGTCGCAATCGGGGTTTTGCGAGACAACTTCGCGAACGACGCCCGGGCCTGAGATACCAATGTTTAATGAGAAATCGGGTTCGCCGATGCCGTGATGGGCGCCCGCCATAAATGGATTGTCCTCGGGGACGTTGGCGAAGACAGCTATCTTTGCGCAGCCGACGCCGTTTTGGGTTTTCCCGGCGAGCATCTTCAATATTCGGCCGAATTTGGCAACGGCGTTCATATTGATACCGGCGGCGGTCGAGGCCATATTCAAAAATCCGCAAACTCTGCGGGTCTGGGAAAGTGCCTGCGGGATCGCGTCGATGAGATTCTCGTCCGAGGCGGTCGCGCCTTTTTGTACCATCGCGCCGAAGCCGCCGATGAAATCGATATCGGCTTTGGCAGCGGCGGTATCGAGGGCCCTGGCGACTTTGACGGCGGTATTTATCTTCAGCGGCATAGGTTCGAGCAGCAGCGAAACCGGAGTAACCGATATCCGCCGATTGGTTATCGGGATGTCGTATTTCTGCTCGATAACGTCGGCGAAGGTATTCAGGAGTCTGCCTTTTTCGATAATTCTTTTTTTGACGCGCCGGCAGAACTTCTCGGTATCGCGGTCGATACAATCCTTGAGATTGACGCCGAGCGTGACGGTGCGGATATCGAAGTGATGATCCAGCGTCATCTTGACGGTTTCAAATACTTCCTCGACGGATATTCGCATAATCAAATCCTGTGCATTACCTTGAAAATATTTTCATCCTGGAAAGTTATGTTCAGTGACATTTCTTTACCGATTTTATCGAGTTTTTTGCGGATGGTTTTCATATCGACGGAAGCGTCGGTGATATCGACCGCCATAGTCATTACGAAATAATCGGCCATTATTTTCTGGTTCACATCGACAATGTTTATGTTGGCTTTTGCCATAGTCATAGCTAATTTCGCGATTATGCCCACCCTGTCGATACCGGTTACGGTTACGATGCAGATTTGGGCGGTTTTTTTCTTGGTCATTTTTCCTCCCGGAAAAACAGGATTACCATTTTATATTTTGAAGCTGACGGGTTTTTTCGTGGTCTGTTATAGCCGGGGCAAGGGCGGTAATCGCGATAAAACCTTCGACAAGCGCGTTGACATCACTGGGATTCTCTTCGAGCCGATGTTCGCCGCCGGCGAGTTGATATACAGTTCGGCCTTGCTGGTCTTTTGTGGGGATATAATATTCGTCAAAACCCTCGGTCGAGAGGGGAACGACTTTTATACCGCGTGGTTCGCCCCTTGACAAATATGGTATGTTTATGTTTATAACGCCGCCGGGTTTTGCGGGCAGGAGTTTTTCGAGGATTTTCGCGCAGTGATCGGCGGCGGTATCGAAATCCATAATCTCTTCGGCCGCAAGGCTCATCGCAAAAGACGGTATACCCAAAAAAGCGCCTTCCATTGCCGCGGCGACCGTGCCGGAGTAATAGACATTTACGCCTGCGTTAGCGCCGTTATTGATGCCGGCAACGAGAAGGTCTATCGGTTTTTTGTGCAGTTCCATAACGGCGAGCTTCACACAGTCGGCGGGGGAGCCCTTGATACTGTAACCCGTGAAATGGCCGTTAATATCGATCTTGCTGCAGACGAGTGGTTTTTTAAACGTGATACTGTGACTGGCGCCGGATCGACTCTCGGCGGGAGCGACTACCGTTACCTCGCCGAGTTTGACGAGCTTTTTGTAAATCGCTTCGAGGCCGGGAGCAAAAATGCCGTCGTCGTTTGTCAGCAGTATTCGCATGTCTATACCTCCATTATCGTCAGCCAATTGTAGTTCCAAGACGGCGCCGTGTCAATTGACACTATCGGCAGAATGTCTATAATAGCTGATTATGAAAAAATATTCACTCGTAACTACGAGAAAATCGGTACCGGTTGTTTTACTTTTTACGTTATGGGTGTTTTTCTGCGCCGAGAAAGTATGTGCAGATGTAAAACAGCCGTGGTACGGCCGGGCAAGCAACTCTCAGCGGATTTCGTTAAACGGCAAATGGCAGTTCCGCCTTGACGGCGACGATAAAGCAATAGCGGGGAAACGGCGGGGAGGTGATGACGAGGCGTCCTGGAAAAGTATTGATGTGCCGTCGGCGTTCAATGTTGCTTTCAAGGAGCTTTGGACTTACGAAGGCGTTGTATGGTACAAGCGCGATCTCAAGCTGTCGGGCGAACATCTTGCCGGCGGCAACCGGATTTTCCTGCGATTCATGGGCGCATCGCTTCGCAAAAAGGTCTGGGTTAACGGGACCCTGGTCGGTGAAGATATTTCTCCTTACAGTCCTTTCGAATTCGATATCACCGGGGCCGTTAAGAAGGGCGACAACCTGATCGTAGTACGCGCCGATACCAGCCGGCTGAGGATCTCCGTTCCCGATCGGAACTGGAACGGCTGGTGGAATTATGGCGGCATCTATCGCGATGTGTTTGTTGAGATACGTCCGGCGGTATCGATCCGATACCTTTGGATGACAACCGAGATGAATGAAAAAGGCTGGAATCTCGTTGCTACTGCCGAGTTGTACATACCGGGGCCGATTGAAGAATCACCAGGGCCGGTCGTATTTTCGCTGGAAGATTCCGAAGGTAAAGAGCTGTGGCAGGGACAGGCGGAGGCTCGCAGGGGCCGGGTTTCCGTGCGGGCCTGGTTGAAAGACATCAAAGAATGGCGGCCCGGTTCGCCGGTGCTCTATAAACTCAGCGCCTATGTTGGAAATCACGAATTTACGATTCGCACGGCTTTTCGTGAAATCGAAACACGCGGCAGCAAGATTTACCTCAACGGCAAACCTATCAAACTCTATGGCATTAATTACCATGAGGACCATCAAGTCTATGGAAACGCGATTCCCCCGGATGTGATGGGCAAAGACCTCGATGATATCCGTGAAATGGGCTGCAATTTTCTGCGGACGTCGCACTACACATCAGCCCCTTACGTATTCGATTACTGTGATGAGAACGGTATCCTGGTCTGGACCGAGATACCGGCATGGCAAACATCTGTCGAGTCACTGACTGATGCCGATTGCTGGAAGAGTTATATCTCGCCGCAGTTGACATCGATGGTTCGAGAGTATCGGCATCACCCGTGCGTTGTGTTCTGGTCGGTCGGTAATGAATTCGATTCAGCTCAAACAGGTGCGGCGGACTATGTTAAACGGGCGGTATCCTTCGTAAAGCGATTGGATGATACGCGTCTTGTGACCTTTGCTTCGAGTAGAAGGCTGAAAGATCAAGCGGCTGAGTATGTGGATGTGATAAGCTGGAACGAATACTATGGCTGGTACTATGGCACCATACACGACCTTGGAGATGTTCTGGACGCCGGGCACGCAAAATGGCCTGACAAACCGATCCTTATCAGTGAATTCGGCGCCGGTGGGCCTATCGACCGTCCCACGGGCGGCGGTGAAGCGATCGAAGGTAAACAATATACGCTCCAGTACCAGAATCGTCTTATTAAAACCCACCTGGAACAGATATATGATCCGAAACGCGAGTCTTACGTCGCCGGTGCGGCGGTATGGTGCTTCAGCGATTTTGCCGATCCGCATCGACACGGTCAGGGTCATCCGCAGCAATGGTATCAGGTTAATACAAAAGGTGTTGTGACTCGCGATCGGAAGCGCAAACCGGCATTTGATCTGATAAAACAGTTCTACTTGTCCGAACAGGATGGTAATGATTGACAGTTTTTACAAGGAGGATATTTGATCTTGAGAAATCCGAATTCACCACTAAAAAAAGACAGGCCTATGACAAGAGAGCAGGTTCGCGGGGTCGACCGCTGGGCGATAGAAGATATCGGTGTGCCCGGTGTGGTACTTATGGAAAACGCCGGGCGAAACTGCGCCGAAATTATTATGGAAAAACTCGCCGGCCAAACTGGAGCGAAGGTATGTATTTTCTGCGGAACCGGCAACAACGGCGGCGACGGGTATGTGGTCGCCAGGCACCTTATCAATAACGGCTTCGAAGTAGAGGTGGTCATCTGCGGCGACCGCGGCAAAATCAAAGGCGATGCGAAAATAAATCTCGATATCCTTGAAAAGCTCGCCCGGCC
>CAYNKU010000043.1:9715-12444 GCA_964397865.1 uncultured Pirellulales bacterium
AAAGAATCCGCGGGCGCAGCTTATGCGGGCGAAGTTTTTGTGACCTCGATCGGAATTGATTTCAGCGAAGATTTTAAATCTTAGGCCACAACTTTTGCAAAATCGGAGGTTAGGCCTTAAAAAGCGCCGGGCCTGCCTGACTGGGTCTTGTAGCCGATCAAATACAGGAATCTTTCTGTATTGAATATCGGAACCGACAGCGACTCGGCCCGCTCCTGAACTTCTCTGTAGTGGTTAAGTCTGGCTAAAGACTCTTCATATTTCTGCATCGCCAGCGGATCGACTTCCATCTGTTCGAACGTCGGTCTTCGTAAAACCATCGGCGTTTGGCCGAGGATCAAAAAGTCCGTATCGACCGAAATACTGTCGCCGACCGCGCCGCCCCATTTTCCTATGAGGGCCTTTACCTTCTCCTCGCTGTTAAGATCGACCGAGCCGTCGTTATTGAGGTCGAAATCGCCGGAGACAACGAACATATTGGTCCGGTCGCGGTCCCAGATAAGATTGGCGACGATGTCACTGATCACCATCGGATTGTTGATCTGGGAGCGCAGGATTCGGGCGGTGGAAATATTTTTCGACATCCTGAAAACTTCCACTTCGGCTTTGCCCTTGCCGTCCTTGGGTATGGGGGCGTTCCTGTCATAGACGGAAAAAGTCAATCCCGGATAAACGCCGTCATCGCTGCCGAGATTAAGATGAACGATCTTGGCGGCGTCGTCGATGAGGATAATTTCGCCGTCGGGCACAAAAGCCGCAACTTCGCTGTCAGGCGGGGGCACGATCGAACCAAGCTCATCCTGGAGCTGCTGTATCTTGTTCCGGGCCATACTTAATTCGGCCTGGGTTTTCAGGAGTTCGCTGTTGAGATTTTTACTGTTGGTTTTCTCTTCGTCAAGCTGGGTCGCGAGCATCTGAATCTGCTGTTCGGTCGACTGTTCGAGCAGGGCCTTTAGTTCGTTGTAATTGGCGGTGATCTGGTCGACCTGCTGTTTGTAAGCCGCCTTTTCAGCCAGAAGAGTCTGCTCTTTTTCCTGGGTCGCCGCGATAGCGTCATCGAACTGATTCTGCAACTGCCCAAGCTTATCGGTCAATGCCTGGTTGGAAGTTGTCAGACCGTCGAGGGCGATTTTAAGTTTGTTTACCACAGGCACGAGTCCCGCGGTATTGGGGTCCGGCGTTTCAGTATCGAGGTAAGACTGTACCGAGGCGATCGCATCTTTGGTCTTACTTTCTATATTACCGAACTTGACCTCAGCCGAGGTGTCTTCGGGTACCTGTCCGATAACCATCGACACGGTCCTGTCGAGATAATCCACCATCCTGTCCATATAGCTCTCGCGGACCTGTTTGGAGCCGACTATGGAGCCGATGTCACGGACCTGCCTTGCTGAAGCCATCTTCGCCAGTTCGGCCTGGGCGGAGTCGGCTTTTTGGACCTCGTCCTCGAATTTGATGTAAAAGATAACCGCCGCTGTAGTGGCGACAACAAAGAGTCCCACAAAAGTTACAAGGGTATAAAGCATCGCGTTGGATTGCTGCCTTTTGCCTGCTGGCATGGTAAAACTCCTTCGAAATATAGAAAAATCACGTATTAAGGCTGTTCAGACCTTTTATTATCGTCTTAAATCCGCCCAAAGTCAACAAAAAAAACCATTTTGCCTCAAGATAGGAAAACTTTACTGGTAAAAGCGTTAAGCTCTCAAATCAGCCGGCGGCAGGGCCCGGAGTATCGAGGACTGATATTTGGTGTTCCGAGGGTTTTCTTTGAGGCGAAAATCGCCTTGTAGCGGTATAATATAACGCATTACAGGCTTATATGCCGATATTATCGAAGTGTTTGATTATGCCTAAACAGCGATTACAAAAAGTTTTAGCGGCCGCGGGCGTCGATTCGCGTCGCAAATGTGAAGAACTGATAACCGCCGGTGCAGTGCGTGTAAATCGCAGGCTCGTAGATGAGCTGCCGGCCTTTGTCGACCCGGAAAAGGATGTTATTACCGTCTATGGCAAAAAAATCCACGCCGTCCCAAAGGTATATTTTTTATTAAACAAACCCTCGGGCGTGATATGTACCAATTCCGACCCGCAGGGCAGGAAAAAGGCCATCGACCTGGTGCCGGCCGGGCAGCGGATATTCTGCGTCGGAAGGCTCGATATCGACACTACCGGCCTGATAATTCTCACTAACGACAGCGAACTGACAAACAGGCTGACCCATCCAAGATACGAACTGGCAAAAACTTACGTCGCGACCGTCAAGGGGGCAATCGACGCCGCAGCGGCGGAGAAGCTCAAAAGGGGCGTCTGGCTGTCTGAGGGCAAAACCGCCAGGGCGGCAATAAAAATATTGAAACGGGCGCACAATGAGTCTATGATTGAAATAACTATCCGTCAGGGTCTGAACCGCCAGGTTCGCAGGATGCTGGCGAAGGTGGGTCTGTCGGTGAAGTCGCTCAAAAGAACGAAAATCGGCAAGATCAGTATCCGCGGCCTGGGAGTCGGCAGATTCAGGACCCTTAAGAAGCCGGAAGTTGAGTATTTGAAGAAAGTTACCGCCGGCGGGGCGGTGAACAAACGAAAAGCGAAATAAGTGATATCTTGAAAATAAGTTGAGAAGGGAACCGAAAATGCCGGAAAAATTAACTCGTCGAAGTTTTATTAAAAATTCCATAATTATCTCGACCGCCGCAAGTCTGGGGCTAAGCGCCGAGGAGAAGATACTCATG
>CAYNKU010000044.1:0-12404 GCA_964397865.1 uncultured Pirellulales bacterium
GGCCCTTAGCCCTCCCCGCCAGACTATGGTGGCATAACAGCTTAAAGGTTATCAAGTAACGCGGTTGTACGCATGCCTAGGATCACAGAATTTGCATTCATGAACTCTTTCCACATCAAGCGATTCGGCGCTTCTCGGCCTCAAACTCCTCGGCGCTGACGTAGAGGGGACTTAGTCTCACCCATCAGGCCCCACCTCCTTCCTTGGTGGCCTTCATCCGGAGCCGTTTCCTCTTGAGGATTATGCGGAGGCCCTCGATCTCCTCTTTCCTGGGGTGCGTCTCCTCCCAGCGTTCAATCTTTTTAACAATGCTGTCATAGCCCTCTTTATTGAGGGTGTAAAGTTCAATAACAAAAGCCTTCTCAGTCTCAGGGTTCCAAGCTAAAATATCTGCTCTTTGATTACTATGGCCCCCTCTTACACTGGTGACATGAGCCTCCTCTTGGGTTCTATATCCACGCTCTACTAATGTATCAACGATTGCTTTCTTCATTGCTTTGTGGTCTTTTCCCTCACCCATCAGATCCCGCCTCCACGGCTCCGTGCCGTGGCTTTCATAAAAAAGTTGGATTTAATCGTCTTCTCACTTCCCGTACAGTTTTTGTATCCCAGCTATGTCGCCGAAGTGTAGAGTCCTCTTCTTGGTCTCCCCGTATCCGGAGATGCCGTACATCGTCTCCTCGGAGGCGCTGTAATCGTACAGGTCGGCCAGTCCTACTCCGTGTCCGAGCTCGTGGGTCGCTATGTTCTGGAGATCCATCACCGTAGAGTCAAGTGTAGCGTCTCCCCAGGTGTAGTCAGTGTCGAACATTATGTCGAACTCTACGATCCTGCGCTGTTTCGGTGGGCCACTGAAGCATCCCCATACGATGCATACGGCTATGACCCCTTCTTCATGGTAGTCTCCGAATACGAGCTCGTTCCTTTCATCTAACTCTTCCACGGTGTCGTCCCAGCTCCCGTCATCGATAACCTCGTAGTCTTCTGAGAACAGCTCTGAGCTTGTCCAGCTGTCCCATTCCTCGGCTGAAGTTGATAAGGCGGACTCGACGAAGGCCAGCGTGAGGTACTCCGGTATCTTAGAGTCTATGTAATACTTGACGGGGAGGCTCTTCCATTCGATCCCCTTCCCGAAAAGTTTGTAGCTCCCTTTCTCTGAACCCTTCCCAGGGGTGCCCGGTGGTTTCCCGTATCCCTTCTTGTAGTGGATGAATACGATCTTCTCTAGTGGACCCTCGTCGGTTCTCGCTGCGAGAGACATTGAAATGGCGGGTACGAAGGCTCCTACAATCAGTGCAAAGCAGATGAGTGAAATAATTTTCTTATTCACGGTTCTTTACCTCTTTCCAGTTCTAGGCACTTTACTCCCGCGTCCACGGGCAAGGCAGGTCCCGCCTCCACGACTAGAGTATCGCGGCTTTCAGTCATTTCATTCACCATAAAACCTTGTAACTATCCACAATCACCATATGGGCGGCAATAATGGTCTAGATGTCTTCTCGTTATGTAGGTTCCTCCTCCGCTTCTTCCAGCCTACGGGCCCAAACGCCCCGGCGGATGTTCTCCACGAGGCCGCGCCGCTTCAGCGATTGAAGGATGCCTCTCACGGTGTGCTGATACCTGGGCTCTTCCCACCTGGTGTACTCGAAGTCGGAGTCGAAGCTCTGCCTGTACTTCCAGACCTCGGCGTAGATGTCCTGGAGGCTGGTCGGCTTGGGGTGGTGATCCGTCAGGACGCGGAGAACTGCAGAGCTCCAGGCTAGGTCTAGCTTCACCATTAACGCCCTCCCGGGAGGTTATCCTCCTCGCCTCTTATGTGGATGGTCTCCCATTCGACACAGCCCTCCTCCACAGCGTCCCTGATCCGCCTCTGCGCCGTGGTCAGGTTGGCATGGGGCCCTGTCTTCACGTCGGCCAGCACCACGGTGAGGGGGTTATCCGCGTCTCCATCCTTCAGCTCCGTGTAGCCGTCGAAGATCACGTAGTCGATGGGTGAGCCGATGAACCTGGCGTCGCTGGGGTTGTATTTGAACTCCTCGAGGAAGGGAACCATCTGCTCGGCGACCCGGCCCTTCAGCGTGGCCCTGCTTCTATCCAGGGTCTCCACCCTGATCTGATCCTTCTCCTCCGCGACCCTCTTCTCCACCCTGAAATCCATCTCTCGTTGCAAGTCGGTGAGCTCTCGGTTTGCAGCCGCGAGTTTGCCCCAGGCTAGGGCGAGAAGCGCGATGAGGAGGATCACGGCGGCGGCTAGGAGGGGTGTCCATGGGTCCATGTCCATCAACTACCCTCCGAGGCTTCTCCGGCTCCCTCTCCGCCCTTTCCGGATGGTCCTTCAATGAACCCGAAGGGCTTCAGCCCGTGGCGGCGGAAGATTATGCGGAGCCCTTCGAGCACGGCCTCGCCCCGGCTAAGGTAGATGCCCTCAGAGACCAAGCTGTCCAGAGCCTCCACGTATGGCGTGGTCATGGTGACGCTGACTCGCTTCTTATTCACATTTTCGTGCTGATCACTCATGGCGCCCCGCCTCCACGTAGACCTCCTCCTCTAGGCGTGGTATAAGGCGTTACTCCCTCGTTAACGCCCCGCGTCCCCCCTGCCTCCTTATGCGCACGAATACGACGCCGCTCAATGGCCTCGAGGACCTGCTCCTTGTAGATCAGCCCCTCGTCCCAGATGCGGGCGATGCCCGCCTTTATCAGTAGCCTGTTATAAGTGGCTCTGTCGATCACCTCATCACTTGAGAATCCATGAGATTCCAATAGCTTGACATATGCTAGATCGATGGCCTCCTCAGGGTCTAGAGGCGTGACCAGGAAGCAGGCATCCTTGATGGCCAGAAGTGATAGCAGCGTCCTCTTACGAGCCGTAGGTCTCAGGTGTATCTCAGCCTGCTTTGGGTCCAATAAGACCGCATATAGACGTTTGAGGAAGTTCTGCTCCAAAGCCACAAACTCCTCTTGGAAAGAGGAGGAGAGCAGGAACTTGTTAAAGAGGAGAATGGGAGGCATCTCATCAGAAGACACGATGATCTGGCGGAGAATCTTATATGTCGCTACGAGGTCGCTTCTCTCCCTGAAGTTCACCACGATTTTGCCGTGGGTCCCTACCTGAACCTTGACGTCGAAGGGGCTTTCCATCTCGAAATATATTAGGCCGGTGCTAGAGACATCCCCATGCTCACTTTCGACGATTCGATCCCTTGTCCTGTCCCAGTCTATACATGAGGAGAGGATGAGTTGGTTGCCGTAGCTCATAGCTGACCGCAAAATAGACTCTATCTTGACGTATATATATTATCTAAACTAGAGGAGTGGAACGGGTTAACTGAGAGGATAATAACTACGGCGAAGGCGTACCTGACCGACAGCAGCAAGGTTGTCGTGGTCCCCATGAAGCTGAGGCGGGAGCTAGGCGAGGAGAACACGGATCTCTTCATCGTCAAACTGGACAGCGAGGGGCGCATCATCTACGAACCCATCAAAAAGGAGACCTCCTCGCGCACGCACAGGAAGGTGCAAGGCGATGAGGAGCAAAAGGAGGCGACGTCGTGAAGCCCATCAGGATTGTCGTGACGAGGGGCGTGTCCAGGTCGAACCGCTGAGAGGAGGCCTGCCTCTGAAGACCATGAAAATCAGAGCGCCGGGGCGACCCGACGCCCAGGTCCACATCCACAACGGCACCACAGCCGACACCGGAAGGTGACCTGCTATGAATTCTAAGACAGGGAATATAAAGCCCTCTGTGGCCTCGCCGCCGTCCTCCGCCGCCGACGAGGAGGAGAAGACGCCCATGATGGTCGCCGTCTGCCGATACCTCATGTACGACCAGCGTAGCAGCCTGGTCTGTATGAGGAACCCCGAGGCCCCCGGTGACTGTGTTCCCGGCCGCTGCCCGTATGGAGGCCCTTTTCCATGACCGCTGAAGAGGAGAGGGGCGCGGCCACTAGTTATTGCCCGGAGTGCGGCGCTTTCGTGGTTGACGGCATATGCCCTAAATGCGGAGCATCCGTCGGCCTCGAAACCTACGGCTACAGGGTTAAACGAGCCCAGAACAAGGGGTATATTCTCACACAGTCCGACGACTCCCCGCTTCTCACCTTCGGCGCCCTCGGCTCCAGAACCGTGGCTGACCTTGTCAACAGAACCGGCGCTCCCAAGGAGGTGGTGGAGAGGGCGCTGGCGGCCCTGGCCAACGCGGAGCCCCATATAGAAGAAGAGGACGAGGCGGAGGTCCTCGTCAGATACGCGCCAGCGTTGAGGACGGCGGGCTTCCTGGCGGAGCAGGTATGGGATGGCAGGTCGGTTCCCCGCTACGTTGTACGTCACTTCGACGAGGACAGCTTCGAGCATGAGAACGAGATCAGCCTGGGAGAATCCGATGATAAGGGACGGGAGATCATCTACAGGCCGGTGTATAACGACCACCTCGTCAAGGGCCTGGCCACCGTGCCGGTGGAGCCCGTTGAATGTACATTTGAAGAGGTGATCCATGAGGCCTTCATATTCGTCGGTAACCTCGACTTCTACGACCCCTGCGGCAAACTGGACCAGGTGAAGCTCTCGGCTCTCATCGCCATCGGGTCCTGGTTCCTCGACCGCATGGAGCCAAAGACCAAGATACCGATCGCCGGGGTAGGGAGGTTCGCCCCCATAATCCCAATACGGGGCCCCAGTGAGACCGGTAAAAACCGCCTCGCGAACCTGCTCAGGTTTCTGAGCTATCATCCATACTTCGACCTGTCAAAGACAGCTGTCCCCAGCCTCTTCAGGCCCATGGATCTGTGGAAAGGCACGCTAATCATGGATGAAGCCGACTTCTGGAGGACCGGGACGACGTCCGAGCTGATCCACTTCTTGAACGCCCGGGCGACAGGAACCCCAATCTCCAGGGTAAACCCGGATAACGTCAAGGACCTCCAAGCCTTCGACAGCTTCGGCCTCACCATAGTCACGCAGCGGCAGCACTTCGACGACAACGCCACGGAGAGCCGATGTCTTCCGTACTACTCTGAGAAGACGATGCGTAAGCTGCCGACGGTTGAGCTGGATGAGGTGGCGGAGCAGGGACTCATCCTCCAGAACAAACTGCTGTATCTCCGCCTCCGGTACTGGCCTGAGATCGTGATCGATAAACGGTACTGGATCGAGGGGCTATCGGATCACAGGCTGAACGCCGCCCTCCTTCCCGTCATAGCGATAAGCCGCTTCGACCCGCAGATCGAGCAGATCATCAAGGAGACAACGGGGAAGGTGGAGGCGGTGAAGCGCCGCATCAAGGCGAACAGCCTAGACGGGCAGGTGGTCAACCTCCTCTGGGAGAAGCTGGAGCAGGGACTCTACGGCACCTCGAACCAGATGCACTACGTGCTGGACCAGGTAATAACCACGGAGGCAGAGGACGGGAGGACCGAGGAGACGCCTGAAGCCCTCATTGTCTCCCGGGTCAAGGAGAGGCTGGGGCTCAGCTTCAAGGTGATACGTAAGACCCTGGACAGCTTGAACGTGGCCCCCGAGGATGCACCTGCACGAGCACACGTTGGGAAGCGGCGTGTACGCCCAATATGGTTCAGGCCCTACCAGATGGAGAAGCAGCTCCGGGAGTTTGTGGTTGACTACGAGGATTGGAGCCTATACGAGAAAATGGGGCTGGAGGAGCCGAAGAACGGCGGTGTGATGGAGGTGATGGATAAAAACGGGACAGAAGGGACGGATGGGACAGTACAGGGTGTGAGAGGGGGTCCTGATTCTACTATATCATCATATAGTAAAAAAACCCCTCTCACACACATAGACCTGTCCCATCCGTCCTATCCGTCCCAAAAAGGCCTTGTGGACGCGCGTCACGAGGCGGAGAAGCCGTCAGAGCATGGAAAACAGGACACGGTGATAGATCTCAGCCGTGATAAGCAGGCCGCCATAGTCAACGACGCCGCCGAGTTCCTAAGTAAAATGGATGGTCACAAAGCCGACCATGAGTTCTATCTCAGTTTCTTAATGAGGAAACACCCCGATGTGTCCAAGGCGGCCCTCACGGTCCTGCTGTGGAACCACCCGGATTTTCGCCGGACCACGTCCTGGAGCCTCACGTACATAGGGAAGGGCGCGGAGGCTCCCCGCCACGACCCCGCCGAAGACGAGACAGGTGGGACGCATGAGTGAAGTCGAGGCAGTGACGCGGCGCATGTCGAAGAGCCTAGAGGCCCACCGGGAGCTCTGGTCGGCGTGGTTCGGCTACCACTCGGGCCGCGAGGTCCTGGAGGCCGCGCCCACCAAGACCGGGTGGACCCGCGTGTGGGTCTCTGACCCCGGACTCTTCCTGGAGCACGCCCAGCGCTGCGAGATGCGGGTCTGGCCGTGCTACATGAGCGTGAACACCTACTCGAGGCGCAACGTCCTCGACGCCGTGCAAGCGCTGTTCTGGGACTTCGACTCCGGCGAGATCCCGCCGGATCTGGACGCTGCCTGGCGGGACGCCCGCCGCCTCCACGACGAACTAGACCGGTACTACGGCGTCGAGTCCCTCATCGTGGAGTCGGGTATGAAGGGATACCACGTCCACGCCTGGCTGAAGACGGCGATCGAGATGCTCCCGTCGCAGCGGGCCCTCGCCGCACGGGTCGTCCGCCGGCTCCAAGCGATGTTCGTACGGGGCTTGGGGTTGCCGACCCTAGACATGGGCGTGGTCGGCGACATCGCCCGCCTCGCCAGGGTCCCCTACAGCATGCACGAGCCGAAGATGCTGAAGAATGGATCGGTGCTGCCCGGCGGACTCTGCCAGCCTCTTACGCCGGAGCGGGAGGAACTCCTCCTCGACGCCGGGGCCCTCAGCGAGATCAGGGCGTGCGGGGTGCCGGATCGCCTCTTCGCCCAGGCCGCCAAGTGGGTCAGGCTCGACGAGGAGCGGCGACGCCGCCGCCTAGAGGGTGGAGGCCGGGCACCCCCGCCGCGGCCCTCCGACGTCCGGCCCTGCTTCGAGGAGCTGCTGAAGAGGACCCACATCCCTCACAAGTGGAGGGCGGGCGTCGTCACCGAGTATCACCATCGCGTCGGGCTCGGGGAGGACGAGCTCGTCGCCCTGTTCCGGGGGATGGAGGACTTCAGGGAGGAGGAGACCCGTTACCAGGTCCACCACATCCTTCGAGGCGGCTACAAGCCGTGGCGGTGCAGCACTATCGAGGCGGCGGGGTTCTGCCTCGGCGAAGGCTGCCCGCTGCACCGGAGGAGGAGAAAGAGGATATGACCTTCGAAGTTGAGGAGAGATGCAGGAAGAACATCGTCCTGAGCCGTCGATATCTACCTCATCCAAACTGGAGTGATCTGTTGTGGCTCTAAGGGAGACCTACATCGCCGTCATGGGGCGGGTCCAGGGCCTCAAGATAGTCGTCACCCGCCACTACCCCAGGGGGATCGCCCACATCCACTTCGACAGGTGGCTACCCGTCCTCTCGCCGAGCCGTGAGCTCCTCGCCGGCTGGACGCGGAGCCTCATCACCTGGGACGAGTACACCTCCAGCTTCAGGGAGGAGATTCTGGAGTCGCCGGAGGCCGTCGCCGCCCTCCGCCACATCATCGAGCTCGCTAGGACCAGAGACGTCTACCTGATCTGCTGGGAGAAGGCCCCGCCCTGTCACCGGTTCATCCTGCTGGACCTGGCCCGGGAGCTCTCCGAGGAGGTGGCCGCATGAGTGCTAGAGGAGGTCTAGGGTGAAACGGGAATCCCTCGTCTACGTCAGGTACCTAGACCACGTCCTATTCAGGGACGCGGACCCCGAGCTCCAGGGCCCCGTCGAGAAGGAGACGGTCGGCTGGCTCGACCACGAAGAGCCCGGGCACATCCGCCTCGTCTGGGAGCGCTACACGGCGCCCCCGAGCATGAAGGCCCACAGCCCCCGGGGCACCGGCCTGATCATCCTCCGAGGCGACATCCTGGAGATGGGGAGACTTGAGGAGTAAGTGTCACGTCTTCCTGACGATCAGCTCTCCATCCTTTTCCACGAAGATAACGCGGTCTCCGACTTTGAAGTTGAAGCGGTCCCGGACGGTTTTGGTGAGCGTGATCTGGAATTTAGTCGTAACTGCCCCCACGTCCAGAATCTTCTCCGACATCTTACACTTCCTCCCTTTCCTATATGTATGGAAATGCTTAAATATCTTCCCCCTACCCTTTATTACAAGTAAGAGATGTAAGAAATGACAGATACCCAACAGGTTCAGACCGTCGAGGTGACCCACAGCCCCAGAGGCCGACGCCTAAAGACACCCCTAGTCCTGACCCTTCCGCAGCCCACCAGCCCAGGCGAGGAGAAGCTCCAGAGGTACGTGATCGACGCCCTGTCCTGGAAGATGCCCGCCCTCGTCACGTTCACTCTCGACAGCCCCGCCCTGACGGGGGTCGCCAGGCACCTACTCCGGCATTGCACCGGAAGCCCGGCGACCCTCTATCAGTACGTCTACGGCGTCCACCGCTACTGCACCTGGGCCAGCCGCACCCCCGACGAACTCGTCGCAGCCTGCCGGGACCCCGACGACGTCCCCGACCCCCGGGCCATGGAGCTGGCTGCCAGGGACCTGGACGACTTCGTCGGCGACCTCCAGGCGGAGGGCCTCGCCCCAGGCACCATCAACAACCACGTCAAGGGCGTGAAGGCCCTCTACCGGGCCTCGGGCCTCCGGGTCGAGCTACCCTACCGGCTCTCGAAGCGGGTGATCTACGCCGACAGGTCGCCCAGGCCAGAGGAGCTCCAGCGGCTCCTCGACCTCGGGAGCCTCCGGGAGAGGGTGATCACCCTGCTCCTCGCCTTGGGAGGGTTCCGGGTCGGGACCCTGGTCAGGCTGGAGTATCGCCACGTCCGCCGCGACCTGGAGGCTGGAAGGATACCCCTCCACATCCACGTCGAGGCGGAGATCACCAAGGGTAAGTACGCCGACTACGACACCTTCCTCGGACCCGAGGCCGTCGAGGCCCTCCGACTCTACCTGGAGAAGCGGCGGGCCGGTAGCCCCGAGGGGCGGACGCCTCCCGAGGAGATCCGGGGAGATACCCCCCTAATCAGGGACGCCCACTCCGCCAGGGTGCGGCCCATATCGCCGGGACGCGTCCACAGTATCATCAACAACCTCCTCCGGGAGGCCGGCCTCATCGAGGACGGCGACGGCCCCAGATACGATCTCCGGGTCCACAGCATCCGCAAGTACTTCCACACCCAGCTCGCCGCCCTCGGCGTCTCCAGGGACTACATCGAGTACATGATGGGCCACAAGGTCTCGACGTACCACGACGTCAAGATGAAGGGCGTCGAGTTCCTCCGGAACATCTACCACGCCGCCGGCCTGAGCGTCCGGCCCAAGACCCGGGTCAGCAAGATAGACGCCCTGAAGGAGATCATCCAGGCTTGGGGCATGAACCCAGAGGAGATCCTCACAAAGCAGGTCCTCTCCAGCCCACAGACCGCCTACGCCGACCCCGCCGCCAGGGAGAACGACCAGATACGGGCTCTGTCCGCCGCCCTCCGGGACCAGATGAAGAGGGAGATCCTCGACGGGGAGGAGCCGCGCGATGGCTGAACTAATCCGTCAGCGCGTCCTCCGGAGGATGGACGCTCAGGTCGGCCAGGGCCGGGGTAACCCGGAGAGCGTCGGCTTCACCATGGATACGCCGGCTAACCCATACAGAGGCGACAAGCCTCATGTGAGCGCGAAAGATATTGAACAACGAGAAGTATGAACTCATCCGCAAGGAGGAGAAGGAAAGAGACGCGCAGCAGCTCGTAGAGAACCTTAGATATCTGCGTAAGAAGGGCATCGACTACGAGGTAATCTAGCCTCAAGGAACCCCTAGGCTCAATACCTAGCACCTGGCCTAAAAACATGAGCAGGTGAAAAATATGACAGAACCGGGGATCCGCCCACGTACGAGGCCACAGATCAGGGCCACCGCTACGTGGAGGCCTTCCACCACGCCCAGCAGCTCCTCGGCTAAAACAGCCCTCACGACCCCTAAAACAGTATTCTACCCGCTCAAGCGATGGTAGCCCGGGGGAGATTCGAACTCCCGTCTAAGGCTCCAAAGGCCTCTATCCTTGTCCACTAGACGACCGGGCTCCAGCTAGCTTCAATACCCACCCACAATTATAAATCTATAACACAACACATCAACCACGGACAAGACAAGGCAGGCAACCACAGAAACCCAGCCCTGACCCTTCCAGACAACAAGCCTTTTAACACGGCGCGAAACAAGGAGCGAGGACAACGATGAGCCTAACAGGGGAGCAGCTGAGGAAGCTCAAGGCAAAGGCCCAAAACATAAAGCCCTCCATCCAGATCGGCAGAAGCGGCCTCACAGACGGCCAGATGGAGAGGATCAACCACGAGCTGGCGCACCACGAGCTCATCAAAGTAAAGTTCAACGACTACAAGGCCCAGAAGACCGAGCTATCCCAAGAGATCGCCGCCAGAACCGGAGCCACGCAAGTAGACCTCATAGGGAACACCCTCGTCCTCTACAAGCAGAGCCCGTACCCGAATAAACGAAGGACCGCCGTCTAAACCAGAAATTTTGAGACTGCACAACGTTTTTTATATGGTTATATCGGTTTCTGGGTTGGATAAGATGAAGATAGACGACACCGACGTCACCATACTGCGCGCGCTGCAGCTGGACGCCCGCACCAAGTACACCGACATCGCCAACCAGTGCAAAGTCTCCGTGGACACCATAATCAAACGCTTCAAGAAGCTCAGACGCAGCGGCCTAGTGAAGGGCACCACGATCCTCCTAGACCCACGGAAGTTCGGGAAGGAGGTCATAGCCAACTTCAGCATAGACGCGGAGCCGTCGTGCATAGACGAGGTGATCGGGTTCCTCGAGGAGCAGGAAGGCGTCGTCTTCGCCACCCACAGCATGGGAAGCTACGACGTCTTCGCGCTGGCCATGAAGCGCAACATGAACGAGATGAACGCCCTCAAGGAGACCATCCAGAGCCACACCAAGGTCAACGACGTCCAGACCAACATATGGGTCGACCAGTTCCTCCTATGCCCCCAGAACTTCGAGCTCGAGCCGCTGCTGGAGGCCAAACGATGAACGAGCTAGACAGACACATAGCGGAGGCCCTCACCGCCGACGCTCGCCTCAGCTTCAGGAAGATCGCGGGCGAAGTCGACAAGTCCACGGACACGGTGATCAACCACTACAACCAGATGGTCGAGAGGGGAGAGATCAGGGGAAGCACCGTGGTCGTCGACGCGGAGAGGATAGGCTACGAAGGCGTAGCGGCGTTCCAGATCGACGTGACCACCAGCAGAGGCGCCGACCCGAACACGATCCTCGAGACCCTCATCAAGATGCCGAACGTCATCGTAGCCACCAAGACCGTCGGAGAACACGATCTACTGGTGCTGGCCGTGATCCACGATCTGCCCCACTACTCGCAGCTGGGAATCGAGATCGCCCAGATACCCGGCGTCAAGAACATAAGCTCCAACGTGTGGCCCGCGAAGGAAGAGATCTGCCCCAAATACTTCATAATCTAACGCTACAGCTTGAAGCATCAGCGTCTACAGGCGCATAGGACCCTGTAACCGCTTTTCCTCTCAAGGACCTCGTGCCCGCCGAAGCACTCGTCCAAGAAGCCCGCGAGGGTCCTACCACCCTTGTTGGACTGTACGACGACAACCAGACACCCGCCCACAACCAGATGACTGTATGCGCCTCTGACGAGGGGCTCCACCACCTTCCTCATCCCGGCCGAGATCGGCGGATTAGAGACGATGACATCGAACTCCTCCCCCGTGACAGGCTCGTAGAGGCCACCGGTCAGGACCCTCACGTTCCCCAGCCTCATCCTCTCCACGTTCCTCGCCGCCACCATTGTGGCGCGGCGGTTCACGTCGGTCAAGGTCACTATGAGGGACGGGCTCTCCGCCGCCGCGACGAGCCCTATGACGCCGATCCCGCAGCCCACGTCGAGGAGCCTCCCCTCACGCGGCACCGTCATCGTCTCTACAAGCACCCTTGTCCCGTTGTCCACCTTCTTGGCGCTGAAGACCCCTGAAGCCGTCAAGAACCTGTACCTCCTTCCGCGGAGAACCGTGTCAATCAAGCCGTACTCTAGCCTCGAATCAGGCTCCGGCGAGAAGTAGTGGTCGCTCACCCTCACCACATCTTTGGGTAGACTCCCGTGGGCATGATCACCCTGACAGGCGTAGCCGCGATGCCGTGGCTCTCCGCCTGGATCTTGCCGCTGCTCATCACGGCGTTCATGAGAGCCACAGCCTCGCCCTTCTGAGTAAATACCGCGACGAGGTCGTTGACGTTCATGCCTGTGCTGTACCTGAGTATGCCCGGCACGGCGAGCTGGGCGCCGTTGCACACCGCCTCCACCGCGGAGTCCCTTATCC
>CAYNKU010000045.1:0-12346 GCA_964397865.1 uncultured Pirellulales bacterium
ACTACGAGTTGTCCAATGCGGTCCATGTCATTACTCCTTCTGCTCCGGCAGCTCTATGCCGAAATAATCCGCGGCATTGTTCCAGCAGATGTCTTCCACCATGCTTCCGAGGAGATCGATGTCATTCGGCGCTTCACCGTCATCGACAAGCTTTCCAAGCAACTGGCAGACAATGCGACGAAAATACTCGTGTCTTGGGTATGAGAGGAAACTGCGAGAGTCGGTGAGCATTACGATGAATCTGCTGAGCAGCCCGAGGTTTGACAGGGCGTTAATTTGCTTTTCCATACCGTCTTTCTGGTCGAGGAACCACCAGCCCGAGCCGAACTGCATCTTGCCGGGGGTTGAGCCATCCTGGAAGTTGCCCGTCATTGTGGCGACGACTTCGTTGTCGCAGGGATTGATATTATAGATAATGGTTTTGGGTAGTTTGTTATCCGCATCGAGCCTGTCGAGGAATTTTGCCAGCGGCAGTGCCTGGTGGAAATCGCCTATGGAATCGAAGCCGGTATCGGGCCCGAGGGACTTGAACATTCGGGTGTTATTATTGCGGATGGGCCCGAGGTGTAACTGCATGACCCAGCCGGATTCGCAATCCATCATCGCGAATTCGACCATCATCGCGGATTTGAATTTTTCCCGCTCGGCTGCGTCAAGTTCTTTATCTGAGCGTATTTTTTTGAAGATATTTTTAATTTCCTCTCTTGTGTAATCGGCGGCGTAAGGTCTTTCGAGGCCGTAATCGCTGACTCGGCAGAGGTTCTGGTGGAAATAATCGTGGCGTTTTCGCAGGGCCTCGATATAGGAGTCGAAGGCAGCTATTTCAATATCGGTCACTTTTTCGAGTTTGTCGATCCAGCTATTGAGCGAAGCGATATCTTCGACCGCCATGCCCTTATCGGGGCGAAAAGCGGTGTGGACTTTGATCTCGAAACCGTCATCGCGGATTTTTTTGTGATGTTCGAGGTTATCGAGCGGTCCCTCGGTTGTACAGACGAGTTTGACGTTCATTTTTCGCATGATGTTTCGCACGCTAAACTCCGAGCTGCGGAGCATTTCGCTGCAGGTATCATAGATTTCCCTGGCTGTAGTCGGGTTGAGTAGTTTATCGGTTATGCCGAAAGGGCTTTTTAGTTCGAGATGCGTCCAGTGATAAAGCGGATTTCGCAGGCAGTAGGGAACCGTCTTGGCCCATTTTTCAAATTTTTCGTAATCAGAGGCCTGCCCGGTGCAGTAGCGTTCGGCTACGCCGTTGGTTCGCATCGCCCGCCACTTATAGTGGTCGCCGTAGAGCCATATCCGGGTCAAGTTTTCAAACCGATGGTCGGCGGCGATTTTTTCGACCGGCAGGTGACAGTGATAATCGTAGATGGGCATCTTCTCGGCAAATTCGTGATAGAGAGTCTTTGCCGTTTTGGTCTGCAAAAGAAAATCTTCGGTTATAAATTCACCTGCCATTGAGCGATCCTTTAATTAAACAGTATATGTCGAAGCCGCTGTCTGACCTCCACGGCCCGTCCAGTTCGTGTGGAAAAACTCACCGCGAGGCTTATCGACGCGTTCATAGGTGTGGGCTCCGAAGTAGTCTCTCTGGGCCTGCAGCAGATTCGCCGGCAGGCGACCGTTGCGATAACCATCATAGTATGCCAGGGCGGAACTCGTCGCGGGCATCGGGATACCGAGTTTGACGGCGGTTGTAACGACACGCCGCCATGAGTTCTGGGCTTTCTCGACGGCCTGCTTGAAGAAGGGTGAAAGCAGCAGGTTGACCAGGTTCGGCTCTTTATCGAAGGCTTCTTTTATTTTACCGAGGAATGCGGACCTGATAATGCATCCGCCTCGCCACATCAGGGCGATGCCGCCGTAATTAAGGTTCCATTTGTAATCCGCCGCCGCGGCCCTCATAAGCTGATAACCCTGGGCATAGCTGACGATCTTGGAGGCGTATAGCGCCTGGCGGAGGTCTTCGATGAAGGCATCGGTGTCGCCTTCGAATTTTTCCTTCGGGCCTGTCAGGACTTTACTGGCTGCGACGCGTTGCTCTTTAATCGCCGAAAGGCAGCGTGCGAAGACGGCTTCGCCTATCAGTGTGAGAGGCTGGCCGAGGTCCAGTGCCGCTATACCGGTCCATTTGCCGGTGCCTTTCTGACCCGCGGTATCGAGGATAAGGTCGATTACTTCGTTGCCGTCTTCGTCTTTATAGCCTAAGATGTCGCGGGTGATCTCGATGAGGTAGCTGTCGAGTTCGCCCTCGTTCCACTGGGTGAAGACCTTGTGCATCTGCTCGTTGGTCAAGCCCAGGCCTTCTTTCATCATCTGGTATGTCTCGCAGATCATCTGCATATCGCCGTATTCGATGCCGTTGTGTACCATTTTGACGAAGTGGCCGGCCCCGTTTTCACCGACCCAGTCGCAGCAGGGCTCACCGTCGGCGGTGTGTGCGGAGATCTTCTGGAAGATCGGTTTTACGCTCTCCCACGCCTTTGGGCTGCCGCCCGGCATCATCGAAGGGCCTCGAAGCGCTCCTTCCTCGCCGCCTGAGACGCCGGTACCGATGTAGAGCTTGCCCTTGCTTTCGACGTAAGCGGTTCTGCGGATAGTGTCGGGGAAGTGGCTGTTACCGCCGTCGATTATGATATCGCCGTCGTCCAAATGGGGCAGGAGCTTCTCGATAAAACTGTCTACCGCCTCGCCGGCTTTGACCAGCATCATTACCTTTCGCGGCTTTTTAATCGCGGCCACAAACTCTTCGATTGATTTACAGCCTATGATATTTTTGCCCTTTGCCCGGCCGTTTATAAAATTATCAACCTTCGAAACCGTACGGTTAAAACACGCCACCGTAAAGCCCTTGCTCTCCATATTGAGGATCAGATTTTCACCCATAACCGCCAAGCCTATCAGGCCGATATCCGCTTGTGCCATTTGTTACTGCTCCTTAAACAATTTTTTTAGTAATCTTTTGGAATACTGGGAATAAAGCCGCTCGAAAGCCTGTGCAGCATTTCGCCTGCGTGATGAACGAGAAGTATCCCTTCGTTTTCCCTGTTTTCGTAATCTGCTATATTAATCTTGTTCGGGTCTATATAGTCGAGGTTAACTTTTTCACAGCGATCTCGGCTGATACCAGTTGCGAGAACGACATTTACCCGCGGCTTTTCAATGCCGTCTTTATATGTCCCAATACCTTTTACGTGCGTGGAATGAGCCATTACACCTCGCGGCTCGCCGGCGAATTTATCCATCTGTTTGAGGAAATAATCCCGCGTGTGATAACCGATCCTGTCGAGCACTTTGCCGTGGGTGTATGATATTTCATCGATATGCGGGGCGTAGATAATCAGGGTTCCGCCGTCGGCTATGATCGGTTCGAGTTTATACATTACCTTGCCGGCTGTCCAGATATCGTCGTACATTTCCGGCGCTATGCCGAGAATCGTGTGGTAAGGCTTATCTTTATAGATTATGTGCACTTTCTCGGAAAGCTGTGCCGCCTGTTCCCACGCCTCTATACAATCGCCGAGGAAAACGCCCTTTAGCTGGTCATTTGCGGCGACGATGGCGAAGAGTTTGCGAGGTGTTTTTATAAACGAGGCCGCCTTTTCCACCACTTTTCTCGTCGGCGTCCATATATTGCCGTTTATCCAGGGATTGGTGACGACGGCGCCGAGCCAGTGGAAGAAATTGATGATCTCGGCCCCGGCGATTCCCGGGAAGATGTACTTATGTCCGCCTGAGAAGCCGACAACCTCGTGCGGGAAAACGGGTCCGAGTATTATAAGCTCATCATATTCGAGGATGAGCTTATTGATCGAGACATCGATTTCTTCACGGAACAGTCCGCCGCTTATTTCGTCGATTTCGTCGATTTCGTCGGCGGATATCTTTCCTATCGTGGCGAAAGTTTCGGGTTTTGCCCATTCGTGGTTGAAAAATTTGACAGATGAATATTTGCCGCGACGATCTTCGATGGTCATCGACAGGCGCGTACAAATCTGCTCTTCGGTCATCGGTTGATGGGTGCCTAACGCGACGAGGATATCCACAGCCTTTGCTTTGGGTGCCAACAGGTCGTAGGCGATCTTGAACATCTCGCCTATGGGTCCCGAACGTGTGCTGTCGGGGACTATTAAAAGGGTGCGTTTGCCGGCATAGTCGTTTTGCGCAAAGAACTCGGCAAAGCCATCGCGTGCCTGGTCGTTACTGATACCGTTTTTTTCGTTTTGTCGTTCTGTCACCATTTTTTAGTTTCTATTTTTTCCAGGGCGGTGTCGAGGGCAGATACTCATCGAATTCAGCGATGAGTTTTTCTTCGTAGCTTCCTGCGTATTCGCCCGTTACGAATTTACCTAACGCCTCTTCGCTGAACCTTTGCCATGACGTTGCTTCATCGCCGGGATTTATCGGGTAGAACAGGGCGTTGTTTGCCCTTGCCGCCTTCATATCGCCGGGGGCGTCGCCTATCATGAGGATATGGTCTTTCGCGTATTTGTCGTTGGCGGCAAAACCTAAAATTTCTTTTTTACTGCCCATTTCCTGGCCTGCGATGATTTCGGTATATTTGGCGATATCATGTTCCTGCCACTCCCTCTGCAGCGCTTCGCAGGGTGTCGCGGAGACTACTACCATATCGCAGAGGGGGTCGGCCTTTTCGAGACTTTCCCTGACGAACGGAAACGGCGGAACGCCCTCAACAATATCGGCAACGCTCGCGTTTACGCCTCTGCTCCATGTAAGAGCCTGGGTCAGGACGGGGTCGTTGGTTTCAGCGACGATCTTTTCAAGGGCCGGATTGCCGAGCCTGGTCTCGTTGTTTATCCAGTCGCGAAGGGACTGCGCCTCCGGGATATCGACATTTCTGTCCTGAACTTCCTTTCGTTCGTTTAGAAGATCGAAGACCATGATCAGGGCGGGGAACCTGTTGATGCCGCGCCACTTGCTGTAGAGGTTGACGAACTCCGCCGCCTCGCGGGCGTATTTGCTCACCGCCTGGAGCTTCCAGTGCTTGATTATGTTGGGAGTGAAGCATTCCTTGTGTTTGATCTCCATCGAGTCGAACGCACAGCCGTCGGAATCGATTCCTATAAAAAATTCGTGTTTCGGTTCAAAGTCCTTCAAGGGTTTTGCCGCATCAAAATCCGTCATTTTTACTTTCCTTATCCAAAATTATCAAACTTCGATACTTCGATATCAGATATATTCGGGAAGCTTTTTATCGAGTCTTTTGCGCTCGAATCTCATAAATACCGGCAGGCCGTCGTCGCCGACGGTAATCGGCGCTTCGCCCCGGACAAGCGGCCTGACGTAATCACGCATGGCGCCCGTGATGTGATTGCCGTCGGCGTTTATATACTCGTCGGGGACCTTCTTTTCGCCGTTAGCGACGTCGCTTAGCGATATAAGACCCGTGGTGCACTTATATTCTGTCGCATCTTCGCGTACGAGGGCCACCATTTTGCCGTTTTCGCCGGCCATTGCCTGTTTGACGGCCGTTTGTCCGCACATATAGGCCTCGTTGACATCGGTTAGCGAGGCAAATTGCATCCCGCATCTCTGGTTGGTTCCGGGCTTGTTGAAGCGTGCCTTGATGCCCACTTCCTTTTCGATTACGGCCTTTAGCATCTCCGCGATTCCGCCAAGCTGGACGTGGCCGAAGCTGTCTTTTCCGAAGGCGCCGGTATCAGCGGTTACGGGATTTCCGTCTTCGTCTGTCAGCCCTTCGGCTGCGACGATAAACACTCTGCCGAATTCTTTCAGGACAGCTTTTACATCGGTAACCAGCTTATCGAATGAAAACGCCGCCTCGGGCATATACACCAGGTGCGGCGCATCTTCATCGCATCGGTGCGCAAGCCCCGCCGCCGCCGCGATCCAGCCGGCGTTTCTGCCCATTACCTCGAGTATCGTGCAGGTATCGGTGGTATAAAGGGCCTCGGTATCTCTGCCGGCGGTCATCGCGCAAGTGGCTACGTATTTCGCTACGCTGCCGTAACCCGGACAATGGTCCGTAAAGGCCAGGTCGTTATCGATGGTCTTGGGAACACCCATACACACAAGGTCATAACCTGTTTCAGCGGCGAGTTTATTGACTTTGTCGGCGGTATCCATCGAGTCGTTGCCGCCGATATAGAAAAAGTAATGAATATCGTGCGCCTTGAATACGTCTAATATCCGCTCGTAATCGGCGCGGGATTCTTTCATTGACTTTAGCTTATACCGGCAGGACCCTATCGCCGCCGCCGGTGTCTGCTTCATCGCCTCGATGGTCTCGGGTTTTTCCGCGGTTATGTCGAACAAGTCTTCCTTCAAAACGCCCAATATTCCGTTTGTCGCGCCGAGTACCCGGCCGATTTTGCCGCAATTTATCGCCTCCTGGATAACGCCGCATGCGCTCGAGTTGATTACTGCCGTCGGCCCGCCTGACTGGGCCACGATGGCGTTAGGGTTTTTACTCATCTTTCTGCTCCTGCCTAAGTCCAGACCTGCAAATTCTCTAAATGTCTTAAAACGCTATTCTATAACTGCTATTTTGCCCGATTGCAAGGATTTTATGGCTATTGGCTGATCTGGGGTGTTCAATAAGGTGAAAATCGGCGCCGCTGCCGAAAAATTCCCTTGAATAAAGGCCCAAAAGCCATTACTGTAAGTGGTTTACAGCCGATTAACGATGTCAAACAATTGGTATTTGGAAGGAGTTATGACGGGTTTGAATCTTGAAAACGTTTTTTTGGTTACGGAAAAAGGCCCCAAGCGTGGCGATCTGCTGATTCGTGACGGCAGGATCGATCTTGCCAGCAAAGCCGCCGCTGCTGATGAAAAAAAGGATTTTTCAGGCAAATACGCTGTACCCGGCCTGGTAGATATCCATTTCCACGGCAGCGGGCTGTTCGACTTCACAAAAGGCTTCTACGACGGCAAAACGAAAACCTTCGACGACAGCGAAGCCGCTTACAGCGCCGGTTTCAAGATGCTAAGCAGGAAACTCCCTGAGTACGGGGTGACAAGTTTCTATTTAGCAAGTGTCGCCGCACCGGTAGAGACTTTGAAGAAATGCTGCGGCAATCTCGCCCGGTATATGAATGAGCAGAAAAAGTCGCTCAAAGGCGCCAGGCTCTGCGGTGCGATGCTGGAGGGGACGTTTATAAATCCGGCGTTGAGCGGCGCACTGGATCAGAACTATGTTTTCGAGCCTTCCGTAGAACTGTTCGAGTCTATCGAAGACGGCGGCGCGATAAAGATGGCCAATGTAATACCGGATTTCGGCGATAGTTCAGTAGAACTGACACGGCACCTCACAGAAAAAGGAATTGTAGTCGGTGCCGGCCATACTAATTCCACCTGTGACCAGTTCGCCGAGGCCGTCGCGGCCGGACTCAAATACTGCATACATTTTACCCACGGCCCAACGGGCGGTTCCTACAAACCCGTCGACGGCGGAGGGGCAACAGAAGCGGTCTTGAAGTTCGACGATGTCTATGCCGAGTTGATCGCTGACGGCTATCATGTAAATCCCGCCTATATCCGCGACATTATAAAGCGAAAGGGAATCGAAAAAATAATCGGGATAACCGACGCTATGTATATCGCCGGTTCCGATGAAAAACGTATCAAAGCCGGTGACACCTTCGGCGAAAAAAGCGATGACGGAAAATACATCAGGCTCGTCGGTAAGGCCAATGCCCTGTGCGGAAGTTTGCTGACCATGAGCACGGCCTTCGAGAATATGCTTAACTGGCTGACAAGCGATATGGGTGGTATCTGGAACCGTCGGCACCCGGCGATGGATTTTGAACAGGCCCTGACCGCGGTTTCAAGGATGTATTCTTATAATCCGTGTGAATTGACCTCTCTGGCAAAATCGGGCTTCGGCCGACTTGCCGACGGCGCAAAAGCCGATATCTGTATAATCGATATCACAGGTTCTCCGGGCAATTACAAAGTCCGCGTCGAATCGACAATCGTCGACGGCAATATTGTTTATTCGAGGAAATAGAAAAAATAGAAAGGATTTTCAGAGTGAACGATAAACCAAAGGTTTGTATTGTCGGTGGCGGTATGATCACCCAGATACAGATTCTGCCGAGTATCTATCATCTTCAACGGCTCGGCCTGGTCGGTGATATCAGTATCTGCGCTTTAAACAGCGCGCCGCTTAAAATTCTGGCCGAAGATGCTTCCCTTAAGAAGGCTTTTCCCGGCCACAGTTTCACACCGTATCCGTCTCTCGATACCGATCCGGATGAAATGTTTCCGGAGATGTTCAAAGAGGTCGTCTCTTCGATGCCGAAGCACAGTATCGTTGTGACGGCGGTACCGGACCAGATCCATTACGCGGTATTAAAGACCGCCCTGGAATACGACCAGCATATATGCTGCGTAAAGCCGCTGGTGCTCAGATATTCGCAGGCGGTGGAGATCGAGAAACTCGCGTACGAAAAGGGGATCGTTATCGGCGTCGAATATCATAAGCGTCTCGACGACCGGGCGCTTGTCGCCAGGAGACAGTATCGCCAGGGCCTTTTCGGCGAATTCCGCATAGGCCACGCCGAGATGAACGAGCCTTATTATTACAGGCATTCTAATTTTCAGAACTGGTGCACCTGCGAAAATTCCGATATGTTTACCTATGTGGGCTGCCACTACGTCGACCAGGTCCACTTTATCACGGGCCTGCTGCCGAAATCGGTCTCGGTTTACGGCATCGTCGATAAATACCCCAACGGCAAAGAGGGATACCTCTGGACAGACGGCCGGGTCATCTGGGAAAATGGCGCGTGCCTGCACGTGACCAATATTATGGGTTATCCCGACGAAGGACCGGGCGGCAATTTCCAGGGGATAAGGATGTACTGCGCCGGCGACGACAAAAGCGGAATGCTCGTCCATGACGACCAGTACCGCGGCGTCGAGTATTGCTATGTCAAAAAGGGAACCGAGCCGGGCGATACCTATTATGCCGAGCCCAGTCCGGACTATTTCAAGTATATCGACCTCGGCGGCGGGGGACTGACGCCTGTCGGCTACGGCTACCGCTCCATCGAGTACATAATCAAAAATATCTGCAAAACCGTCGGCATCTCCGACCTTGCCGAAAGACAGAAACTGATAAAACAGTTCGATGATGAAGGTGTAATGGCGACACCCGCCAACAGCAGCTATAACGAATTGGTTATGGAGGCGGGCAGACTCTCGATCTTGAGCGGCGGCAGAGAGGTGGAGATAACCTACGGCAAAAACGCCGGCGTTAAATTAAGTGAATATAAATAGGTTTTACATTTATCGAAGACTCAAAGGAGTAAGAACAAGAAATGGCAAAAGAATTTCCGTTAGTAGCTGCTGAAGTTGAATCGGTATCGACGAAGTTTCGGAAAATCTCCGGCAAAATACCGAACGAACAGACCATAGAACAAATTCAAAAACTTCGCGACGTCGAGGCTCGCAGTATGCGTGGTCAGCCGCCCATCATCTGGGACAGGGCCGAGGGTATCAATGTATTCGACGCCTACGGTAATATGTGGCTGGATTTTTCTTCGGGTGTACTTATCACAAACGCGGGTCACGGCCGAAAGGAGATCGCCGATGCTGTCATCGCCCAGGCGTCGAAACCTTTGCTGACTACTTACTGCTTTCCCAATCAGCCGAGAATAGGTTTGGCGCAAAAACTGATCTCGGCGGCCCCGGATGGACTGGATAAGGTCTTCCTGCTCAGTACCGGCGCAGAGAGTACCGAATGCGCATTGAAACTTATGCGTACTTACGGCCGCAAAACGGGCGGCGATTCAAAAAGTGTGATAGTATCGTATCTCTATTCTTTCCACGGCCGCAGTCTCGGCGCCCAGCAGATGGGTGGTATGGCGGGCGGAAAGGCCTGGGTTAAAAACTATGACCCCGAGATCGTGCACGTACCTTTCCCGGACGGTTTCCGCTGTGAGGATACGAGTTTCGAGTTGTTTGAAAAATCTCTGTCTGACCTTGGCGTTGCTCCGGAAAATGTCGCCGGCGTTATCAGCGAAACCTACCAGGGCGTAGGGCCGAACTTTATGCCGAAGCAGTACGCGCAGGCGCTTAGGAAATGGTGCGATAAACACGGCGCACTGCTTTGCTTTGACGAGGTGCAGGCGGGCTTTGGCCGATGTGGAAAAACGTGGGGTTTTGAAGTTTATGACGTTGTGCCCGATCTTTTCTGTATGGGTAAGGGGTTCAGCAGTTCGCTTCCCATCAGCGGCGTTATCGGCCGGGCCGATGTTATGGATATGTACGGCCCGAATGAAATGACAAGTACGCACTCGGGTAATCCTGTCTGCTGTGCTGCGGCCCTGGCGAATATCGAACTCATCCAAAAGGAAAATCTCATCGAAAACGCCGCCAAAGTAGGCGAAGTCCTTCACGCGGAATTGCAAAGTATAAAGCAGCAGTTTGCGAAAGTAATCGGTTTCGCGCCGGCCGTAGGTCTGGTCGGTGGACTTCTTATGATAAAGGAAGGTACGAAAGAACCCGACTACGACCTCGCCTGGGATGTTATCAATCTTTCATTCCGCAAGGGCCTTTTGATGTTTGCTCCGGTAGGTGTCGGCGGCGGCTGCGTCAAGATCGCTCCGCCTCTTTGCATCTCAGCCGAGGCCGTAAAAGAAGGCTGCTCGGTCATACTTGAGGCTCTTACAGAACTGGTCAAATAGACAATCTACAACCTGCATATAAGGATGATTCTATGATCCTCGAAAAATATTCCATGGGAGTCGGCGACAGGTTCGCCCATCAGGGCGCCGCTCAACTCGATGCTTTCTTAAAAGCCAAAGCCGCGGGCGCTGATATTGTCCTGGTCTGGAACAAATCACACCGTGAGCACAGCATAATCAAAACAACTCCCCCCGATGTCAGAACCGAAGCCGACCGGGCCGTCAAAGCCCTTAACTGGACCGGCTCCTATTATGTCGACGCCGACCATATAAACTTAAATAATGTGGCCTCTTTTATCGAGTGCAGCGATTTTTTTACTCTCGATGTGGCTGATTTTATACTAAAAAGCCCATCTGCCGACGAACTCGCTGAATTCGTCGACGCTAATAGTAAATACATCGGCCCCCTGCGAATTGCGGGTATAGAAGAAACCTTCGACGTGACCGAATCTGATATCGAGGGAATCGGAAGAAAGTTCCTTTTAGCGATCAAAGAGGCCGGCAAAATTTACCGCCATATCGAAAAAGCCAAAGGGGCCGAAAATTTTGTCACGGAAGTATCGATGGACGAATCCGACCAGCCTCAGACGCCTCTGGAGATGCTCTTTATTCTCGCCGCCCTTGCCCGTGAAGGTGTGTCGGCCCAGACGATCGCGCCTAAATTTACCGGCCGGTTTAACAAGGGTGTTGACTATGTCGGCGACGTGGATGCATTCGAGAGCCAATTCAATCAGGACCTTGCGGTCATTCGCTTCGCCGTTGATGAGTTCTCACTGCCGGCGAATCTGAAGCTCAGCGTTCATTCCGGCAGCGATAAATTTTCGATTTACGAGCCAATGAACAGGGCGCTTAAAAAATTCGATTCAGGCCTGCATATTAAGACCGCCGGCACTACCTGGCTCGAAGAATTGATCGGCCTTGCGACCGCGGGTGGACGGGGCCTGGAAATAGCAAAAGAGGTTTACAAAAATGCGCTCGGCCGGTTTGACGAACTTTGCAAACCCTACGCGACGGTTATCGATATCGATAAAACAAAACTGCCTACCGCTGAAGAAGTTGATTCGTTCGATGGTAAGGCTTACGCCTCGGCCCTGCGGCATGACCGGTCATGCGAAGATTACAATATCCATTTCAGACAACTGCTGCATCTGAGTTACAAAATTGCCGCTGAGATGGGCGGGCGATTCAGCGAAGCCCTCGAAGAATATGAAGACATAATTGCCGAAAACGTTACCGCCAACATCTACGACAGGCACATAGTACCGATATTCCTGAAATAGGGGTATTATTGTCAACCCGTGGTTGCATAGGTTTTTATGATTGCGGCCGGGAGTTGGCCCGGGGTCAATTAGACTGGAAGCGTGCCTTTGCCTCGCCGATGAGATAGAAGCTGCCGGTAATACAAATCAGGTCTTCTCCGGAGACGGCGTTGCCGGCGAGCTGCAAGGCCTCGCCGAGACTCGAAGTCGCCTGGCACATCTTACCGCTTATCTCGGTGTACATATCCGCCAGTTCCTGAGGCGGCATCGCCCTGGGACTATTGCTTCGGGTGAATATCACCTTGTCGGCGCCGTATCGCAGTTCTTCGAGCATGCCGGCGACGTCCTTATCGCTGCCGCATCCGAAAATTACGACCATGGAGTCATAGGGGATATTCTGCCCCGTTGCCT
>CAYNKU010000046.1:0-12241 GCA_964397865.1 uncultured Pirellulales bacterium
ACATTCGAGCAGATAGAAAAACTCAGAAAACAGAAAAAATGGTGGTAATATGTCCTCCCCCGACCAGCTCGTAAAAAGCGTCTCCGAAATTTACAATTGGCTGGACTCGCAACTCGCCGATTCGGCCTGTTCCTGCCGGGCCTGCGGGCAATGCTGCGATTTCGAAACCTTCGACCACCTCTTATTCGTCACACCACCTGAACTGATATACCTCTGTGAAAAAATAGGCCCCGAAATAAGACCAATGACCACCGGCATCTGCCCATACCGCGAAAACGATAAATGCGCTATATACAAACACCGCTTCGCCGCCTGCAGAATATTCTTCTGCAAAGCCAACCCCGACCAACAAAGTCAATTAACCGAATCCACCCTCGAAAAATTCAAATTCCTCTGCGAAAACTTCGACATCCCCTACCAATACCAAGACCTCAAATCCGCCCTCAACACCTTCCATGTATAGCCCTGCCACCCGTGGGCAGGGCAATTTGTCTACCGCCTGTTTGCGTTCTGCCTTTTCCCATTTGGTTCGAAAAGGAAATTTACTTGTTTTCGCGGGACATCAGCATAGAATACAATAATTCAGCGTGAGGGAAATCCGAAATCAAGCTATTGAGCATTGATCTTATGGGAAAAGTTATCTGATTAAGCAAGGGAAATTTTCATGAGTTTTAAAGATATGTCTCGATGGAAGCAAAGAGTCATTTTTTTTCTAATCGGTTTATTGGTTTCGTTTCTTTGCGGACTAATCCTGTTTTATTGGATGGAATTGATACGCCTTATTTTGCGCGAGCCTGGTTTTATATATGATGATCAGACTAAATCCATGCTTATGTTAAACATTTTTATCAAGAATATACCATTGCTGGCTATAGGCGCCGTAATTATTCTCCGGGTTATTAAGGGAAAACAATTCAGAGTAATATCATATATTCTTGGAACAGTTACACCCTATGTTGTTCTCACTGCATTTTTGTTTCTCGGCCCAGAAGTTGGTAATTATATGCACTCAAAAACGTTTGATGCTGAACTCTGGAGAAACCAAAGCGCAATGGACATAAATGATTGGCCCCCAAGACTTTGCATGGTTGATGACTTGATATCAAGCCAGAAGTTAGAGGGACTAACAAGACAACAGGTTATTGCACTTCTCGGCGAACCGGAGGAATTCAATTTGTTTGATTTTGGTGACCCACCGGAACGTTGTATCATTTACTATTTAGGACCGGAGCGAGGACTGATCCGGATAGATTCAGAATGGCTGCATATTACTTTTAAAGAAAATGGTAAGGTGGATCGTTACTTGACAGTTAAAGATTGAACAAATTACATGTAGTCATAAAATGAGAAACTTTTGCCCATACAGTTTCAAAAAAATCCGGAAGAGATAGTCGGACATCAATATTTATCGATCGGCTGGGGGATTCTGTTTCGTGGTTCGCGGAGATTGATAAATTTCACGCCGTTGAGAAGTGACCCGTATTCCTTATAGTGGCCGTAGAGCTTGGCGATCTTTTCGTCATCCGGCGCCTCCATATACCGCTGCCACGTACCGAATTCCGCTCCCCATATTATCTCTGTACCGTCCTTGGCATAGAGGACGATGTGCGGTTTGCCGCTGCTCTTGCGGCCGTTGAAATTACTGACATCGATACTGTCGATCTCGCTGAACAGTTGTTTCTCCGGCGTCACACTCGCGTCCATCTTCGCCAGTACCACCAGTATCGCCACCGCCGCCGCCGCATCCTCACTCTGCCAATTGCTCCCCGCCGCCGGCATACGCCTGACACCTTTCGCCCCCTTTATCTCCACGATAGCAAGTTCCGGCACAGCAACAAAATCCATCACCGCCATCGTCGAATCCACGTAAAATTTATCCCTGCCCGCTTCAATAACGGCAACCGGCCTTCGCCAGAAGCCCTCAATACAAATACGGTCATGCTTGATCTGAACCCTCACCTCTTCGAGCCAGCTCATTTGCGTCTCGATATTCTGCCAGACCGACACAGCCACATCCTCATCGAGCTTCAAACCCTCACCGCCGGCCGTAGCCGCCGCGACAAGTTTCGCTTTCAGTTCCTCGGTCACCCACTGAGGAACATTTATCAACTCCAGATATGCCGTCCTATCTTCCGCAGGGACTTCCTTTTTAACCTTAACAAATCTTTTCAGGTAAACAAAACCGATACCAATCCCCGCAACAACCGCGATCACAGCGAAAAATTTAAGCACTCCCGCCAAAGAAGACAACTCCGGACGCGGCGATTTGCGTTTGCTCTTGCCCGCCGCCGGCCAACTAAACGAAAAAGACGTCTTGCCCGCCTTGGTTTTTGTCTTCTTTTTCTTTCGCTTCGTCATTTAAATTCCCGCCCCCCTGCAGGCCGAAGTCGCCTTAACCTTAAACGCCGCCTCTACGATCGCCCCGCACAGCCCCGCCATATCGATCCCCGCCTTCGCCGCCGCCTGAGGCAAAAGCGAATGACTCGTAAAACCGGGTATCGTATTGACCTCGAGGGCATAGAGCTTTCCATTATCATCCAGGATAAAATCGACCCTGCCGAAACCCCGGCAACCCAGCGCCTCAAAGCAATCCATCGCCTTTGCCTGAATATCCCGTCTTAATGAAGCATCGCTTATCGTGTCGAAAAGAAACTCCGTACCCTCGTCCACATACTTGGCGTGATAATCGTAAAACTGACTTCGCGGTTTGATTTCAATTATTGGCAGCGCCTCACCGCAGAGAATCCCGACAGTTATCTCCCGGCCGGCAATAAATTCTTCTATCATACAATCGCCGAACTGCCCGGTCGTCCGCTGCGCCATCGCGATCGCTTCGTCAATATCATCGGTAATACTGATCCCGACACTGCTGCCCTGTCTCACAGGCTTGACTATATACTTATCCGCCATAACAGAGAGCTTTTCCGCAAGTGCCGCCTTGTCATCACCGACACTGAATTTAACCTCCGCAGGCACCGATACTCCCGCTGCTGTAAAAGCCTTTTTTGAGGCGATCTTATCAAAAGCTAACTCACTCGCCGCCGGCCCGCTGCCCGTATAAACCAAAGACCTCTTCTCAAGTTCCCGCTGGAGTTGACCATCCTCACCGAACTCGCCGTGCAGCGCGATAAAAAAAACATCGACGCTTTTATCCTCCAGTACCCGCATATCATCCGGCGTAATATCAGCTTCCAAGACATCATACCCCGCTTCTCTCAGACCCTTCGCAACACATCGACCGCTTTCCAAACTAACCTCGCGCTCGGCTCCGATACCGCCGGCCAGAACCGCTGCCCTCACCGGCTTTTTCTTCGGAGGAAATTGTGATTTCGCTGCACGAGCCATATCAATCCCAGATTTCGATTTCAAGCTCCAGGTCAATATCAAACTCTTCGGCAACCCGTTGCCTTACGGTTTCTATCAGGCCCATAACGTCACTGCTGGTGCAGCCCTTTTGCGCTATGATAAAGTTGGCGTGCTTGTCGCTGACAACAGCTCCTCCGTTCTTAAGTCCCTTCAGTCCCGCCCTGTCGATCATCGCGCCGGCGGAAACACCCCTCGGATTCTTGAATATACAGCCGGAATTCTTCGTATTCAAAGGCTGGTTGTTCTTCTTATAAACCCATATCTCCTTTACCGTCCGCATAATCTGATCGGAGTCGGCGGTAGTAAGTTTAAGTGTGGTATTGAGAATGAATTTAGCCGTGATATTTGTCGTTCGATAATCGAAAACCAGTTCGGGTTTGCCTTTCTCAAAAACCTCTCCCTGGTTATCCATCAAAGTAACCTTCTCAACCGCCGCGCCTATATCGCCGAAGTTACCGCCCGCGTTCATCTTCACCGCCCCGCCCACCGAGCCCGGTATACCAGTCAGGGCTTCAAGACCCGAAAGTCTCTTCTCAACGCACGTCAATACCAGCTTACTAAGCTCGGCGCCCGCCCAGGCCGTAAGCCGCTCGCCCTCGAACTTTATCTGCGTAAACTGCTCGTCTTCGAGCTTTATCACCGCGCCCCGAATACCCCCGTCACCTATCAACAGGTTGCTGGCAAAACCCATCACATAAATGGGCACCTCGTTTTCATTGCACCGAAGGACAACATCCCTTAGCTGCTCGATAGTCTTGGGTCTGACAAAATAATCCGCCTCACCGCCCAGACCATACCACGTCCGTTTTGCCAAAGGATAATCGGTCTCAACAATTTCTTCCAAGCCACTGAATATACTCATCTGCTACCTTCCAAATATCACCGGCGCCCATAGTAACAACCAGGTCGCCCGCTGAAACATTATCTTTAAGATAATCACAAATCCCCGCGAAACTGTCTATAAATAACGCCTCAGAGCCGTTCGAGGCGATGCGGTCGACAAGAACTTCGGCGTTTACCTTTCTTTTCGATTCGGCCGTATCCCGGACAAAATAAATCTCCGGCACTATAGTTATATCGGCCAACTTAAAACTTTCCGCGAAATCATCAAGCAAAAATCTTGTCCGACTGTACTGATGAGGCTGAAAAACGCACCAAAGCCGCCCAGGCTCATATCTTTGCCTTATCGCCTCCAGCGACGCCCGAATCTCCGTCGGGTGATGAGCGTAATCATCCAGAACCGTTATTTCCCCGATCCTGTCCTTAAACATCAGCCGCCGATCTATCCCCGTAAATCCCGGCAGAAATTCCAATACCTCCTCTCCCGAAACCCCCGCGTTAACCGCCATCGCAACTACCGCCAGGGCATTTAATATATTGTGCCTGCCCGGAAGTGATATCCGCGTCCGCCCCAGCGGCCCGCCCTTGTGATAAACATCAAAGCTGTAAAAACCGTCACTTAGCTCGACATCCCGCGCCGAAAAATCACAATCCGTATCAAAACCGAACGTTTCGCACCGAACCCCTTCCGGCAAATCGCTTACCGCTTTTACGACGTTGCCGTCACCGCCGTTTGCGATTACCACCCCGCCGGACCGAACACCCGAAACAAAGTCACCAAAAGCCGCGACTATATCCCGCTCATCCTTATAATAATCCAGATGGTCCTGCTCGATATTCAACACGCAGGCAATTTTCGGCCGCAGATTCAAAAAGCTGCGGTCATATTCACACGCCTCCGCCACGAAACTGCCGCCGTCCCCCACGCCCGAAGATGTTCCCAACTGACTGACCTCGGCCCCGATAATAAAATTCGGATCCAGCCCAGCCCTTTTGAGGCAGTAAACCAGCCACCCCGTGGTCGTACTCTTACCGTGCGTACCGCTTACCGCGATCCCGTCATAAAGCCCCATCAATTCGCCCAACATCCGGGCGTATTTATAGACCTTGTATCCCCTCTCAATTGCAAGCTGCAATTCAGGATTGTCGCCCTTTATCGCCGCGGAGATCACCACCGCCTCAACATCCTCCGGCAAATTAGCCCCGCAATGACCTGTCTTTATATCCGCCCCCGACCCGCAAAGCATCTCAGTCACGGCGCTCGGCTCAGCATCCGAACCCGTAACAATCGCGCTGTTTTTCAAGAGAACCTTCGCCAGCCCGCTCATGCCGATCCCGCCGGCACCGATGAAATGAAATTTCTTTCCCGCAACTTTGCTCATAACATCCCTGCCGGTTATCTTCTCATACCGTAAAGCCTTTTCCTTACTCTTCCGCGGTGCATCCGTGCTTAACTGATCCATATCCTATACTGTCGCCAGCACTCCCTTTACATACCCTACCGACTCAGCCAATCCCGCCAGCGGATCTTTCGCGTCCTTTTCATACTCAAAAGAAACTACCCCCGAGTAATCCATATCGACCAGTATACCAACAAACCGCGGTATATCAATCACTCCACGCCCGATCTCAACGGTTTTTCCCTCCTTCGTAGCCGCGGTAACATCCTTGATATGAATATCCAAAAGCCTGTAACCGAATCTCTCCGCCGCCTCACACGGATCCACCCCCGCCCGCATAGTATGACCTATATCCATACAAATCCCGACACGTTTATCCATATCCCTGACCCGTCTGTAAATACTCGCAGGTGTCGGATAAAGCTCATCTCCCGGCCCGTGGTTATGAATAGCGACCCTGATATCATACCGCCGAACATTCTTTTCCACCAGACCCAAAAGCTCCTCACTCGGCATCGCCGTGATCGTCTTCATACCCGCTGCCTTAGCGTATGCGAACGCCCCGTTAACAGCTTCCTCGCTCCTCATATAGATCACGCCGCCTCCGTAGAGCTTCAAACCCGCCCCCCGCACCATCTTTGTAACTTCCGCTATCTTCTCAGGCCCACTATCCAAAGGCAGATGAAGATCCTTCAAACAGATATACTCCAACCCAACCCGCCTGGTCATCGCAACAGCCTGTTCCAGGTTAAACTCTCTGAAAGTATACGTAGTCAGCCCCAGTTTAAGAGACTTACATGACTTTTTTGCGCACTGCTTGTTTTCGCTGACCGTCGTCGCTGCGCACCCCGCTGCTAAAGAAACCGCCGCACCAACCCCCGCCGACTTAAGAAATTCTCTCCTGCTCTGTTTTGCACTCATCCGTTCATATCCTTACAAGACAAACATTATTCACTATTCATTATTCATTATTTTCTACCACTGCGCTTCTTCATAAGGCCCCAAAGGCCCCTTGACGGCAGCCTTGCGAAGCTGCTTGATGATCGCCTGGGCTATCGCGACATCTCCCGCCGTCGTGATTTTAATATTCGTCGAATCGGTCTCCACAATCGAAACCTTCTCACCCAGCGCCTCCACAAGCCCACTGTCGTCACCGATCTTACTTTTATCTATCCTTTCAATATTTGCGTACGCTTTTTTAAGAAGCTCAACCGCGAATACCTGCGGCGTCTGGGCCTCGTAAAGCCCGGCTCTGTCAACCGTCTTTATTATAGTATTGTCAGCAACTTGTTTTATGGTGGCAACAACCGGCGCCGCCAGTATCGCCGCACCGCTCTCGGCCGCAGCCTCAAAACACTTATCCACCCACTCCTTGGTAACGCAGCACCTCGCCGCATCGTGCACCGCGACAAAATCGATATCTTCCTTAACCAGTTCAAGGGCCTTACTTACTGTCTCGAAACGCTCTTTGCCGCCGAAACACACCTTAACATTGAAAAACTGAAGATTCGCTCCCCACTTGACAGTCACCAGCTCCTCATCTTCCGGCGAGATCGCCAGGAGTATCTGCTTAACATCATCCCTGTTCGAGAAAATCTCCAGACTGTGTAAAAACGCCGCCCTCCCCGCGATATCCACAAAGGGTTTGTGCCTCTTACCGCCGAATCGCTTACTCTCACCGGCCGCACAGATAATCACCGCAAAATTCTCAGCCATAACCGACCTCGTAACCAAACATCTCTAAAAAACCCTCGCTAAAATTCAATACCTCGCCTGGCCTTTACTCCGCTATCGAAAGGATGTTTAACTTTCTTCATCTCCGTCACCATATCCGCCATCGCTATCAATTCCTCGCTCGCACCTCGACCTGTCAAAATAACTTCTACCGCCTTATCACGTCCGTCGATAATCTTTTTAACATCTTCGAATTCAGCCAGCCCCCTCGAAAGACAAAACACTATCTCATCGAGTATCACGCAGTCATATTTTTTCGCTGCCGCAGCCAGGGCGATCTCAACAAGCGCCCCACTTATCGACTCTTTTGTCTCACCAAGAACCTGCTCATTCTTAAATGATTCGAACATGTCCCACTCAGCATCGAGCGTTCGCACCTCTATCGGCAGTTCGATATGCTCCATCGCAAGACGCTCACCGGTCTCAAGAGAAGCGGGCTTTAAGAACTGATAGATCAAAACCTTATTCCCCTGCCCCGCCGCCCGAACCGCCGCGCCGAAAGCCGCCGTCGTCTTACCCTTGCCGTCACCGGTATAAATTTGGACAAGTCCCCTTTCCAGCATACCGGTATATTAAGAAAACGACCGCAAATTGAAAGTGAAAAAAGTTTTTGTTGAATTTAACCCGGCTGGCTCATTGAAAATGCGGCCTCGGCGCCGCCTGTTCAGATATGTAACCTGTCTCCCCCGCAAGTAAGTAACTGACTCAAACTGACCGATTTAATATATTAAATCTTGTTTAACTGTTTATTTCGTAATAAATTAAAATAGCCGACGACGCAGTCGGCCACGACTAACGCAATACTATATACGCATCACGCACGACGCTCAAACTGACTTATATCGTCACCGCCTTGAGACGCTCAGCGGTTTCCGACTCACCTTTAACCTGCTCTCCCGGCTTAAATGGCAAAGGCTCGGCAAATTGAACCGCTATCCGCCTGACAAAGTCACTGACATTATCTACCCGGCATACGCGCCCCGGACGAACAAAATTTGCCATCTCGAACGAATCATCACACCCAAAGCACGGAATACTGAAACGCGCCGTCAACTCCTGACCCTCGTAATAATACTCTCCATCAGCAGGGCACGTAAACGCCGCACCGCCGCTCGATACGTCAACCATCTGACCCTGTGAAAGTGAATTGTCAAAATCCTCGGCGAACCAGACAGGCCAGTGATAACGCAGTCTTTGCTCCCTTCTTCGTTCCATGATCTTGTCCATTAATATTTCCCCGTTATACCCTGACACCAAACCAATCTGAAAATCGGCAAATCAAAAACGCAACTTTACCCGTAACCGCCAAAAAATCCCTTATTATCGCACTGTCACCCGAAACAGCCCTTTTAACTTCGATATCCTTATTGAAAAGCAAACGTTTTTTATCTTTCGCGATTGCGACCGGCCGATCGGGTCCTATAACAATCCTCTAAGTTGCCGAATAGAGATTCTTCGCTTCCTCAGATAAGCCCTGACACCAAATAAAATGCCCGATATCCAAAGCTCAGGACAAAACCGGCTCCGGTTTTTCAGCGCCGTCAATTCCAATTTCAGCCTGCTCGACCGGATCAAAAGGCAACTGCTCGGTGAACTTCAGCGCCACTCGAATCGAATAATCGTTAACCCTCTCAACACGGCAGATGTGACCCGAGCGGATAAAATCCGATATACTGAACGAATCGTCCGCACCGAACCTCGGAACACTGAAACGAATCGTCAGCATCCGACCAGGCTGCGGATGCTCGCCGCTGCCGCTGCACGTAAAAGCCATGCCGTCCGTCGAAACATCCTCCATTTGACCGTGCGACAATACCCCGTTGAAATCCTCGCCAAACCAGACAGGCCAGTTGAAATGAAGCCTTCTTACCAATCGCTGCTCATAAGATGTGTCCATAACTCATACTCCCTTAATCTCTCGATTCCATATATCACTTAGAATCGATAAATTAAAGACCCGGCTTTAACAGCTATTTTGCACAAACACATCAGGAAGAACAACGATTTGCCTTCAACGTTAAAAATCAACCTGGCGGGCTAAACTTTTTTACAGTTTTTTTTGCTGACCTAATCCATGTTCTGATAATCATTCGCGGATAGACCGAACAAGCTCACGGAAACTCTCCCCCCTATGCTCAAAATTGTCAAACATATCATAACTCGCACAGGCCGGACTAAATAAAACAACATCCCCCCCTTCGGCAAGTCCGTCGGCCAACTCGACCGCCTCGGCCAGTGAGTCCGCGACTTTCACCTCCGCGCAAAACCCCGTAGATTCCGAAATCGCCGAAAAAATCCTCGCCGCACTTTGGCCTATAAGCACAGCCGCTTTGGCCTTTCCGGCGATTTGACGACCAAGCTCATCGAAGCCCACTCCCTTATCATACCCACCCGCTATGATAATTTTGGGCTCCTCGAACGCCCCCAACGCCGCGATAGCGCTCTCCGGCGTCGTGGATATCGAATCGTTATACCACCGAACTCCCCTGACCTCTCTAACCGGCTCGAGCCTGTGCTCCAGCGCCTTAAAATCCGGCAAAACCTGCTTTATCCGCTCCTTCCCGACGCCGAAATACCCCGCGATCACCATAGCCCCCGCAAGATTCGCCAGGTTCACCCGCCCGGGTAGCGAAAATGCCTCCCGAACATCGCTGCTCACATCATCAGCCGAAAATTTCAAGCATATCCTGTCTTCGTCTCTGCGATACTTTTCAAACCACCGGCACCCAACCATATCCTCGGCGTTAAAAATAGAAACCGCGGGGGAAATCCCATCGGCTTTTTGATACTTGAACATATTCTCTTTGGCCGCGCAATAAGCCGAAAACGTTCCGTGCCTGTCAAGGTGATTAGGCGTAAGATTTGTTAAAAGTGAAACCTTCGGCGCCTTTTCAATCTGCGCCATCTGCTCGGTCTGAAAGCTCGAAAGCTCCAGCACCACCAGATCATCCGGCCCAATCTCATCCAGCTTCGTAAGTAAGCCCCTGCCGCCGATATTACCCCCCAGCCGGATCCCGCGGTATTTGAAATCCTCCTGCCCCACGCCCGCACCAAGAAGATGAGCTGTCAAAGCGGCCGTCGTGCTCTTGCCGTTCGAGCCGGTTATCCCGATTATCACCGCCGGACAAAGCTCAAAAAAGATATTGATTTGCGTCGTGATGACTTTACCGCCCCGCTCCGCCAGCGCGACAAACTCATTGTCAAAACTAACAGCCGGATTGACAACAACAATATCAGCCTTTTCAAAATCCGCTTCGACATGCCCACCCAAGTGCAATTCGATACCCTCGCACCCCGCCAACCGCTCCACCGATTCGCCCAAACTCTCTTCTGAAGCGGTATCAGTGACCATCACCCTGGAACCTGCCCCCCAGGCAAACTCCGCGACATCCGCCCCGCCGCCGAACCTGCCGAGCCCCATTACCAGGATTTTCCTGCCTCGAAAGGATTGTCTGTCCATATCAAGAGCTTCTAATGCTCCGGGCAAACTCTAAAGTTTGGTCTGCATCGCGTTCGACAAATCGACCTTGGCATCCGTTACCGCCTGTTCGATGCATTTTTTCCAGTCATCGCCGAACTGCTCTTTGTACTTCGGTTTCTCGTATGCGTAGATTATCGACCTCGACGCGTTGATAAGTGCCCCGGTACCGTCGGGCTTACAGAACCTCACGCAGTCAGCGGCACTGGCGCCCTGCGAACCGTAACCCGGAACCAGAAACCAAACCTTGTCATAATCTTTCCGCAGCGCCGCCGTCGACTCCGGACTCGTCCCGCCCACGATCATCCCGACATTGCTGTAACCGCTGCTGCCGATACGCTCGGGCTTATTAGCGATTTCACCGATAGCCTGGGCGAATTTCTCATACATCTTCACACCGTTTTCATCGGCAAAATCCTGCAGCTCCGCCGCCGACGGATTACTCGACCGAACCCACACAAAAATACCCTTACCCTGCTTATCCGCCATCTTCGCGAACGGCTCTATCCCGTCTGCGCCCGCGAAACCGTTAACCGTTATAGCGTCTGCTGTTATGGTATCCTCAAGACCGGTAAGCTCGGAATTCTCCAGGTGCGCCGCGGCATAGGCTTCGGCCGTATGCCCGATGTCGCCCCGCTTGACATCCGCGATTATTTCCACACCGAGATTCTCCGCCTCACTTATCAACGAATAGTAAGCTTCTATCCCCTCCCAGAGATATTTCTCGAAATACGCGATATTTATCTTAACAGCCGGAACCATCGGGGCGACAACACGCATCGTCTGCGTACAAAAATCGAATATCGCGTCCACCGCCGCACCGGCATCGAACTCATCATTCATCGCGCGATGGCTTTTTATCGCATCGGGAAGTCGGTTGTAAACAGGATCCAACCCTACCACCAGAGATGTTCTCTTGTTCTTTACAGCTTCGCAGAGCCTATCAGCAAAATGATTTGACATTAATCAATTCCCTTTCTTTGTAATAACTTCTTAAAAACTCAAATTGACCGATTTAATATATTAACTGTTTATTTCGTAAAAAGTTAAAATAGCCGCCGACGCAGTCGGCGTTCAACTAACGCACTTGCGACATACGCACGACGCACGACGAATAAAAAACCTTTTACCTGCTTGTACAAACCACTATAATCTCACTTCTGGTTTCCGGCAAGATAGAAATCCGTTTAAAGGTAAGAATTGAAAACTTCTAAAAAGAAAAAGATCAAGATCGCCTGTCTTTTGGCTGCCGCCCTGGTGATTGTAACGGCCCTGACCGCGTATATAATGCTCTCACATCGCCCCGCAGGTTACGCCCCCGCCCCGCCGACCAGCGACAGCAACGAGGTCAGCAAATACCTCACCCACGAACTGGGCCCGCAATTTTACAACGGCCTGCAAAAACGCCAACCGTTCGAGATGG
>CAYNKU010000047.1:0-4402 GCA_964397865.1 uncultured Pirellulales bacterium
ATTGACAGGGAGATTACTCAAACTGACCGATGGCCAGTTCGAAATATTAAAAATCAAAGATTAAAAATCAAAATTGTGGAATCCCGAGACGGCGTCTGGATGGCTGTTTGATACTGGATTCCCGCTTTCGCGGGAATGACAATAGGGCACGGGAATGACAATAGGATTGAAGCTTACGGCTGATGCTGATTTTATGCTGTTTTATTCTCATTATAATTAGTTCATTAACAGAAGGTTAAAGCAAATACTCGAAGTTTTACGGTCAGTTTGAGGAGTTTAAAAAGATGTCTGAGAAAAGACTTGCGGTAGTAACCGGGGCGGCGAGAGGTATAGGGCGTGCGGTCGTTCTGGAGCTGTTGAAACAGGGCCGGGAGGTCGCGGGGATCGATATAATGGCTGATCAGCTTACCGAACTCGAGTCCGTGGTGAAAGAGGCGGGTTACAGCGTAATAACCAAATGTGTTGATATAACCGATACGGAAAAATATACCAAGATCCTCGAATCGCTGGCGGATGAATACGGCGGGATCGGTATCCTGGTCAATAACGCGGGTATCACTCGTGACGGGCTGCTTCTGCGGATGAGCGATGAGGATTTCGATAAGGTCATCGAGGTCAACCTGCGGGCGGCGTTCGTGGGGATGCGGGTCGCGGCGAGGTCGATGATGAGGAACAGGTTCGGCAGGATAATCAGTATGAGCTCGGTTTCGGGGGTTATCGGTAATGCCGGTCAGGCGAATTATTCGGCAAGCAAGGCGGGGCTTATCGGTATGACCAAGACGGTCGCGAGGGAGCTGGCGGGTAAGAATGTGACGGCTAACTGCGTCGCGCCGGGCTTTATCGCGACCGAGATGACCGAAAAACTGCCTGAAATGGTCAAAGAAGCGGCGAAAAAGTTGATTCCGCTCAAGAGAATGGGTACGGTGGAGGATATCGCCAATGCGGTAGCGTTCCTCGCCAGTGACGCGTCGGGGTATATTACGGGGCAGGTGCTGTGCGTCGACGGCGGGATGGCGATGTAAAAAAAGATAAAAAACATTTGTAGTGAAGGATTTCTGAAGGTATATTACCTGCCGAAATCGAAATTGGCGGTTAGTCGCCATTTTCGGCGGGCGGTCGTTTTGTCCGGGCCGAGAGAAAATTATAACGCTAATTTTTACGAGGAAAGGGGATCGGAATAATGAGAAGGCATATAAGCAAATTAACGATTATTGGCTTTCTGGTCGTATGTTTCTTATATATGGACGCAGAAGCCGCTTCTTTCAATGTCCGTGATTTCGGTGCGGCCGGTGACAGCAAGGTCGATGACGGCGCGGCGATCCAGGCGGCGATCGATACCTGTAACGCAACCGGCGGCGGGACGGTATATTTTCCGCCCGGTGTTTATCTTTCCCATGAGATCCGGCTCAAAAGCTTTGTGACGCTGCACCTGGAAAACGGCGCGACTCTGCTGGCAAGTCCGGATACGAACGATTTTACCCAGACGGCCTTTACAGGTGACTACAACGCTCATTTGCTCGTTGCCGACAATGTCGAGCATATCGCGATCGTCGGCCAGGGAATTATTCGCGGCAACGGCGAAAAGGACCTTGCGAGGCGTGCGGGCGCTTCGCGCAAGAGGCCGAAATTCCGGGTCGGGACTATAATGTTTCGGCACTGCAAGGATATCGCGATCAAAGATATCACAATACTTTACAGTGAGACGTGGACGGCGACGTTCGAGTTCTGCGAGAGACTTTTCATAGACGGTGTGACGATCTTCAATAACTATTACAGGACCAATAGTGACGGGATCGACCCTGTTTCGTGTAAGGATGTGCAGATATCGAATTGTCATATAACCGCCGGCGATGACTGTATTTGCCTCAAGACCGAAAAGCGTATACCCTGTGAGAACGTAGTGGTTACAAACTGCACGCTTACCTCGGTCGCAACGGCGATAAAGTTCGGGACCGCTTCACACGGCGATTTCAGGAATATTCATATTTCCAACTGCTCGATCCGCAACAGTACCGTGGGGATCGGGCTGTTCGTCAAAGACGGCGGGACGGTGGAGAGGGTAACGTTCTCTGATATATCCATAACCAATCTCGACGATCCGATGCTGGTCAATACCGAGCTTCGGCCCCGGATATACCCGATCTTCGCGGATATCGAGAAGCGATTCGACGACTCGCGGATAGGCGCGATCCGTGATATTACGTTCAGGGATATTTATATCGAAAGCGATAACGGCGTGCTGCTCCAGGGTATGCGGGAGAGCCCGATAGAGAATATGACGCTTGAGAATATCACGGTGAGAGTGAACAAGGGCTTCGATTATTCGGACAGGATGAAGCATCACGGCGGGCCCATCAACCCCAAGGACGAGCGTATTACGGTATATGCGCGAAAGCCCTCCTATTTCACTGTGGCGTATACGAACGGGCTTATGGTGGATAATATCCGTGTACTCGTGAAAGACGATGTTTTCGAGCAGTATCCGCGGTCGGCCTTGTCGCTGCACGAGATAAACGACGGTTTTGTCCGCAGTATTTACCGCGATCCGGCGGGCAAGAAAGGCGGCGAGCCTGTTGTCACTATGGAAAACTGCCGGCGGATGTTTATGACGGATTGCTTCGCCCTGCCGGGAACGCCTGTGTTTCTGGGCCTTAGCGGGGCAAAAACAGAAGGTATCGCGCTTGAAGGAAATAACCTCAAAAAGGCCGATAAAGCACTCTTAAGGGCCGATGACGTAGCCGCAAACGCGGTAGAATAATTATTTTTCAGCTTACGGCAAGTGAATCTTGCAGTAATTAGAATGGTAGGTTAAGATTTCACAAAAAGAAAATGAATTCCTAATTTGGCTAAGGAGAAAACAAGTGAGTACTGAAGGAGTGGATATCAAGGCGATCGAGGAGAAGGTAATTGAGATAATAAGTGAACAGATGGGTACGGAGAAATCCGAGATCACCCGGGAGACATCTTTTATCAACGACCTTAACGCCGATTCGCTGGATACGGTCGAACTGGTGATGGAATTCGAAGACGAATTTAATATGAGCATACCCGACGAGGAGGCGGAGAAGATTCAGACCGTCGGGGCAGCGGTGGATTATATAGCGAAAATAGTACAGTCCAAGAGCCAGGAATAACCGAAGACAACCTATGAGTAAACGGCGAGTAGTTATAACGGGCCTGGGCTGTATAACGGCTCTGGCGAAATCAGCGGACGGTCTATACGCGGCGGTTTGCGAAGGCAAAAGCGGCGTATCACCGATAGAATCCTTCGATGTAAGCGAATACCCGGTGAAATTCGGCGGGGAGATAAAAGATTTCGACGTCACCAGGTATATCGACCAGCGTGAGAGCAAACGGATGGACCGCTTCACGCAGTTGGCTGTAGCGGCGGCGATCCAGGCGGTCAATGACAGCGGGCTGGATTTTTCCAAAGAAGATCCGTTCCGGGCGGGGGTGATTGTCGGCACAGGTATCGGCGGTATCAAGGAGATCGAAGACCAGCATATAAGGCTGCTCAAGAAGGGGCCAACAAAGGTCTCGCCTTTTTGTGTGCCGAGGCTTATGTCGAATGCCGCAAGCGGCAATATCGCGATAAATTACGGTATCAAGGGAACGAATATCTGCGTTACCAGCGCGTGCGCTTCGGGCAGTCACGCGATGGGTGAGGCGTATTGCAATATCGTCTGCGGAAGGAGCGATATCGTTATTACCGGCGGTTCCGAGGCGGCATTAACGCCTATCGGGCTGGCGAGTTTCTGTGCGGCGAGGTCGCTTAGCCTGCGTAACGACGCGCCGCAGGCGGCATCGAGACCCTTCGATAGAGACAGAGACGGATTCGTACTCTCCGAGGGCGCGGGTATCCTGGTCCTCGAGGAATACGAGCACGCCAAAAAGCGCGGCGCGAAAATCTATGTCGAACTCTTAGGCTACGGCGCGACCGATGACGGCTATCATATAACCGCCCCGCTTCCGGACGGCGCGGGTGCGGCCAAGGCGATGGAGTTTGCGCTGGCGGATGCGGGCGTCACCATCGACAAGGTCGATTATATAAACGCTCATGGAACCGGTACCGAACTCAACGACCTGGCGGAAAGCATGGCTATCAGGGCGGTTCTCGGGGAGCATGCGTATAAGACGGCGGTCAGCTCGACCAAGAGCTGCCTGGGACATCTGCTGGGCGCTACCGGAGCGGTGGAACTGCTGATATGTGCGAAAGTTATTATTGAATCAGTTATCCCCCCTACCATCAATCTGGAAAATCCCGACGAGCGATGCGATCTCAAGATAGACTATGTTCCGCTTGAAGCGAGGCAGAGGCCGGTCAATATCGCTATGAGTAACTCGCTCGGCTTTGGCGGCCATAACGCGTGCCTGGTACTGGGAAAGGTTTAAGAATCTATCA
>CAYNKU010000047.1:4502-10624 GCA_964397865.1 uncultured Pirellulales bacterium
TGTTCTTTTGGCGGGCGGGCTGGCGGCGTTGTGGAAATGCGCGGACTGGCTTGTCACCGGTTCGGTAGCTATTGCCGAGAGGTTCGGGATAAGTCCGGTCGTCATCGGTCTGACACTGGTTGCGATGGGGACATCGGCGCCGGAGGTTGCGGCAAGTATCGCCGCGGCGCTTGAGGGCGCCGGTGATATCGCGATAGGTAATGTCTACGGCTCGAACATCGCGAATTTGGCGCTTGTGGGCGGAACCTGTGCGCTTATTCGGCCCATCACTGTTCAAAAACGCATCCTCTGTCGTGAGATCCCTGTTATGATAATTACGGCGCTGCTTCTTTTTGGGGTACTGCAAAACCTGCAATTATCGCGGCCGGAGGCTTTGGGGCTTCTTGCGATCTTTGCCGGTCTTTTGGCCTTTACGGTTCACGCGGCAAAGAAAGAGGCCATGGAAAAGCCGCAGCAGGCGGCGGAGATCGAGAAATCTGTCAAAAAGAGCGAAAAGCTTGTTACCAGGCCGCTCGGCATAAGTGTTGTTTTCGTATTGATCGGGCTTGTCGGAGTTGCGCTTGGTGCGAAAATGGCCCTGGTGGGCGCGGTCTTTCTCGGCAGAGCCGCCGGACTCAGTGAAGCTGTGATAGGCCAGACGATTATCGCTATCGGGACATCCCTGCCGGAACTGGTCACGTCACTGGTAGCGGTATTGAAGGGCCAGGACGACATATCGGTCGGCAATCTGGTCGGGTCGAATATTTTCAATACTCTTCTGGTGACGGGCGGCGCAGGGACGGTTCTGCCATTTGCCGTGGGCAGGCGGCTTTTAGGGACCGATTACTGTGTGATGCTCGCCGTTAGTATCGGCTTTGCGGCTTTAGCGATTTTAGGCAGGGGCAGGATCAAACGCAGCAGCGGGATGATACTGCTGGCGGGATATGTTTGTTATGTTATATACCTGCTGGCGTATTCAGCGGGTTAAAACCGCATCGCATCGGCGTAGATATCGGCGAAATCAGGCTCGTGAGCGATCTCCAAATATTTCATTTTTCGAGCCAAATTCCCGGCAAGTGTGCGGTATCTGCGGCTGAGCAGCGCCATCTCGGCGCCGGAAGATGCGGCGTTGCCGACGAAAATAATCCGCTCGGGCGCGATATCCGGCAGAAGACCTATACGAAGGGCGCTTTGGCTTTTTATGTAGTTGCCGAAAGCACCGGCGAGAAGGACGTGTTTGATATCGGAATCAACGAGTCCGATCTTTCTTAGCAGAATCCTGACGCCCGCGCCGATGGCGGCTTTTGCGAGCTGGGTTTCGCGGATATCCTGCTGGGTCAGAATTACTGATTTATTGTCGTTGTTATCGTTTCGGGCGAGCACGAATGCCGGCTGGTTGTTGTGCTCGATGATCCGGCCGAATAGGGGAGCGGAAATAGAGGATTTAAGATTTTGCGGGTCGACGAACCGGCCTGTCTCATCGACGATGCCCAATTCGAGCAGGACAGCGACGGCGTCGATAAGACCGCTGCCGCAAATCGAACTAGGCGGACCGTCGTCAATTATGTCAAGATCGATATCATCGACGTTGAGTATTACGGTCTGGATAGCGCCGGGGATAGCCCTGCTGCCGCAACTGATGCGCGCACCCTCGAAAGCAGGCCCCGCCGCACAGCTTGCGGCATAGAGCCTGCTGCCGGCTGTGAGAACAATTTCGCCGTTTGTGCCGATATCGACCAGGAGAGTCGTTTCTCTCGCCGAATCGATACCGACGGCCAGCGCCGCGGCGACGGTGTCGGAACCCACGAAGCCGGCTACGTTTTCAACGGTGTGAATATTGGCGGCGGGATTGATATCGAGAGTAAATCTTGCGGCACGGATATCGGCGGCGTCGAGTGAAAAGGCCGAGTAAGGTGCCCTGCCGAGCTGTTCTATGGGCAGCTTCAGGAAGATGTGATTCATGGTGGTATTTCCGACAACGACCGCTTCGTATATATGCCGGCAGTCAATGGCGGCTTCATCGCAGAGATCTTTGGCGAGGAGATTTACGCAGTCGAGAATTGTTTTTTGAAGCTCGGCGAGTTCGACCTCGGTTTTGGCGTAGTTTATTCTACTGATGACATCGTCGCCGTATTTTGTCTGGGGATTGGCAGCGCCTTTTGTTGCAAGGCATCGGCCTAAGGTCAAATCGATCAATTTAGCTACAACGGTGGTAGTACCGATATCAATAGCGAGGCCGAAAAGTTCATCCGTCGTATCGCCCGGCTCGACGGAGACGACATCATATTCAGATATGGAAGAGTCCTGTTTTAAGCGATCGCCCGCGAGGTGACAAACAGCGGTCAGTCCCGATTCGACAGGATCGGTCAACCGCATAAGAGCCGAGACGGCGGCAGGTTCGATCTGAAAAGATTCATTGGGCCGGAGGGTATTTAGCTTCTCCTGAAGTGTTTGGGGATCGGCGGAATCGATCCTGACAAATCTCTTGCATACGGCCGGGTGGATGTGCGCCTCGGCGGCAATACCTTCGGCGAGTATTTTTGTTTCGTAAAATCTTGCCTCCGGGGGGATGGTTACGGTGATATCTTCCCTGATGTGATACTGACATGCAAGGACAGGTTCTTTCTGCGGTTCTAAGGTTACGAGGCATTTTTTGCAGATACCTTTTCCGCCGCACGTGGTATTTAGGATTATACCCGCCCTGCCGGCGGCTTCGATGAGCGTTGCGCCGGCGTGAATCAGCACTTTCTTACCTTCGGGCTTGAAAGTTACCGTGAAATGTTCCATTTTTTTGGGTCGTTATATATTCGGGGATACTCGTTTGGGCTGCAGAGTACTGCCGGGATTTATTATCAGCTTATTTTGTGCCTTACTTTCCAGCGGGCACGTCTTTTTTTACTGCCGACCTTACGTCGACGCCGGGGTTTGGCCATTTATTTCTCCTGAAAAACGAATAAATAACTTTTTCAAAACACTTTCAGTTTTCTAAAAGAGGTGGTATTATAATATACTTATGACGAACGGGCAAATTTAATTGTTTTATTTTTTTCAAGGGACAATGGTGCGAAAATGATTCAGTGTAAAGATTGTGAGTATTGTGAAATCAGTCCCGACGGCCGAAGAACCTTCAAATGCGACCCTTTCAGCAATATCAAGGAGCCCGAGTGCCTGGCGAAATGGCAGTTAATCAGGCTCGATATGCTTGTGGCAACTCATCAGGGGATGCTTCAGTGGCAGAGTAAAATGGGCCCGCTGCAGGATAAAATATTCAAGTATATGCAAAGGGAAATCGACGATCTGGACGAATCCGACCGCTGGAAGGCTGATGAGGACGAGGATAAATAAACGTGCTTTGCGGGCGGTTGGGGCCCGGTAAAAAACGCAAGGACATGCGGTAAACCGGTGGAGCCGACGAGGGGCAGTGATATAACTCTTTTGTCCGGCCATATTTACACAAACAAAGACTTCGGCAATAATCGGGGCAGGTGTTGAGCGGATATTTTTGAGACTTTTAGAGCAAAAAAGCCCTATTTTTTTGATTTTTGCAATAAAACGGTGGCTTTTTGCCGTCTTAAGTAATGAAAAAGTACATAAATATGGCAAACAGCAGCGAATTAGACCAGATACTGGCCGGCTGTAAGGATGGAGATAATGAGAGTTTCTCCAAGCTGGTGGATATGTATGCCGGGCGGTGTTACGGTTATTTTTACCGTATGACGGGCGACCGGGATATAAGCGACGATTTGCTCAGTGAGCTGTTTGTGAAACTGGTCCAAAGAATCGCGTCTTACCGTGGAGGTTCTTTTCAGAGCTGGCTTTTTACGGTCGCCTCGAATGTTTTTCATGACTATCTGAGGCGTAAACAACGGCAGCAAAAGTTAGTCGAAGCTCAAATACAGCAGCTCGAAGAACAAAAGACAGAGCCGAAAAAATCGGACGCGGAAAAACTCGACCAATTGCAAAGTCAGCTTGCCAGACTTGACGATGATACGAGGGAGTTGATATTGATGCGTTTTTATTCGCAGGCAAGCTTTAAGGAGATAGCCCGAACCAGAGGCGAACCGATAGGAACGACATTATCAAAACTGCACCGGGGCCTGAAAAAACTGCGGGAACTGATGGGACAATAAAAACTGCGGAGAAGATAACGAAAAACCCAATGTAAAAGACGGGGCCTGAAAAAACTGCGGGAGTTGATGGGACAATAAAATTGGGGCAGAAGAAAATGAAAAACCCAATGTAAAAGACAGGGAACCAATGGGGCAATAAAAATGGAAAATGAGAACAAAGAGAACCTGGAAGAAATTTTGAGCGGATTGTTTGATCCGCAGGAAGCTGAAGCGGTCGCTGAAGATATCCGCGTGGGTGATGAGATTCTCGAAAGCTATGGCTCGCCTGAACCGGATGAGATATTGATATCCAATATAAAAGCTGATATCTCGGTGGCTTTGAGTCAGAGGCAAACGGCATCGCGGAAGTGGGTATTTGCCAAGGCGGTTGCGATTGCGGCGGCCTTTATCATTCTGGCGGCGGTGAGTGTAAGGCTGTTTGAAAAAGATTCCGCGGGACCCGCGGCCGGGCCGGGTTATGTAGCGACGGTTACGTCCGAGGCCTTCTGGGAAGATGACGAGACGCAGTCTGGAATTACTGAATTTGCCGTACTAGTCGCTGAGGTCGAATTGGTCGAAGGCGAATTGCTGGCTCTGGAACTCGGCGAAGAGAAGTTTAATGGTTATGAAGATTCACTGGAAATCGAAAATGAACTGGTGGAAATTAATTCCGATTTTTGGAAGGGATAATCAGATGAAAACTACTTATGGAAAAGTTGTGATTGTGGTACTGGCGATTTTGTTCGTTATGCCCGGGCTTTGTGCGGCAGGCGAAGAAAGGCGTGAGATGCGGCGGCCGAGGCAAAGGTTCGAAATGACCGAAGAGATGATCGAAAGAATGATGGACCGCCTGGCCGATACCGCCCCCGAGCGCGCAAAAGAGCTTAACGAACTGCGTGAAAAAGACCCGGAGAAATTCAAGATTGAACTGCGAAACGCGATGCGTGAGCAATTCAGCGCCCGTCGCGACAGAGATATGAGACCCTCAAGAGGTGAGGGCCCGATGATGGGCCGAAGAGGTGATATGGACAGGCCGGACGACGACCGAAAACACGGAGAAATGGGCCGCTGGGGCCAGTTCAGAGACCGACTGCGGGACAGGCATGATGAATATATCGAGTGGCTGGAAGAAAATTATCCCGAAGAAGCGGAAAAACTCGCGGATCTGCGCGAGGATAACCCGGAACTTTACAGGAGAAAGCTCGCGCTTAGCTGGCGTAAATACGGGCGAATAGCCGAGGCATCGGAGGATAATCCGAAACTGGCGGAAGTGCTCAAAAAGAACCTGGAACTTGACGAGCAGAGAGACGAACTTCTGCAGGATCTCCGGACCGCGAAAACAGACGAGGAAAAACAAAAGCTCACGGCAAAATTGAAAGAACTGGTGAGCGTTAAATTCGATTTGCGTCTTGAGAGAAAGCAGATCGAGTACGAGCAGCTTCTTGCCAGGCTCGAAGAACTCAAAAAAGAGGCCAGCGAAAACAAGGCCGAGCTCGATAAATGGAAAGATCGCAAAGACGAGGAAGTTCAAAAACGGTTGGAACGCCTGCTTAGCCGAACGGAAAAATTCGACTGGGATTAACGTCGATAAAAGACATTATCCGCGAATGGGGCCCTGCGATCGAAGCAGGGCCTTATTTTTTTATAATTTGTTACGCGTCTGTTCGGCTTCTGTGGCCTGCTTGAGAATCTTTTTTTCTTTCGAGGTGAGGCTGTGGATGCCGTTTTTGTGTACTTTTTCGAGGATTCGGTCGAGTTCGACCTGGAGGTTTTTCTGCTTGGCGATTTTTTTTTGCCAGAGCGAGGTTTTGAGTTTAAGTTTTATTTTCGCTCGCCAGGATTGCGAAAAGACATACGCCGCCCCCGCGGCCATTCCCGCCAGGTGCGCGGCATGACCGCCGGCATTGGGGCCTTTACTAAGCAGGATGGCGGAATAGCCTATTATCAGGATTATAGCCGCTAATCTGATCGGCACGGGGAAGATAAAGAAAATAACGACAAAGTGCGGGAAAAGGATCGCGCACGCTACCAGCA
>CAYNKU010000047.1:10724-12102 GCA_964397865.1 uncultured Pirellulales bacterium
GGGGAAAAATATGATGCCGATGAAGAAGACGGCGAAGTTGATTATCAGCAGCTTTTTAACGATCGGAGTAAGACGAGGAAAACCTATCCGCATCTGGGGCGCGTAACGGTAGCCGCTCCTGGAACCCTCGTGTGAATAGTCTCTGTCATAAATTCCCATAGTGTTATACCCGCTTTGTGTTTCTATTGTCGGATAACGTCTTTATTTATAATATCGTTCATTTTGCCCGGTGTTCAACTGTAAAATCCGCACAGGTGAAAGTGTTTTTGGCGGGCAATAAAAGCTCAGATCTCATTTCGAGGCTTTAAGGGTGATATTATCGGGCCCTGCCTTAAAAAATATGCCGAATAAAACAAGGCCAATGATTATCATCGCGATACCGAGATTTTGTGAGACGGTCAGACCGTCGAACTCAAATGGGCTGTCATCACGGAGAATTTCTATGCAAAAACGGGTCAGGCCGTAAAGAACGAACATCAGGCTGAATATATAGCCCGGTTTTGTAAATGGTATCTTCCTGCCTTCGCCTTGGTCGCTTTGGCGCAGTTTTTGCGAACGGCGCCACAGGAAAAAGAGTATCAGGCCGCAAAGGGCGGCATTCGCGGAAGAATATAGCTGGGTGGGGTGCACGGGCAGGCAGCGGTATGGGCCGGTTTTAACGAGCTGCTGCTGATTGGCGGTCAGGGCATCGAAAGATTTTAATTCCGTATACCAGAATCCATCTATTTCTACCTGTTCGAAATATTCCGGCGGCAGTTCTAAATGAGGTTCGAGCCTATCCCTGGCGGGGTCGGGCTGTACCTGGCTGCGGTAGGCAAATGAGCCATACGGAAAGCGAACGGCCCAGGGCAGGTCCGTCGGTTTGCCGAAGCAGCAGCCGTTGAGGAAGCAGCCGATCCTGCCCAGAGCCAGGGCAAAGAACAGGCCTATGGCGAGGATATCGAGGTATCGGCGGACGGGCAGCTTGAAATGACGCAGATATAGTATAATGACAGTAAGAGCGAGGATCACGCCGCCTAAGAGTTCGAGGCCCCCCTTCCAGATGGCGAAGATAGATAGCAGGTCATCCTTGAAATTTTCAAAATAGTGAAGAACGTAGAAGATTCGGGCTCCAACTACGCCAGTGATTAGGGCATAAAGTGCGGCGTTGGTGATAAACTGGGGGTCGGGGTTAATATTTCGGCTGAGACGTTTTATGATGGTAATAGCCGCGATAAAACCGACGACCATCATGAAGCCGTAGCTCCATACTGTTAAGCCGGTAAAAGGTATCTTAAAAAGTTCAGGATACATTCAGATTTTAAATATAGAGCCCCAAAAAATAATAAGCCGGATTTACTCAAACTGACCGATTTGTCAGTTTGAAATATTAAAAATC
>CAYNKU010000048.1:0-6689 GCA_964397865.1 uncultured Pirellulales bacterium
CTCTGCGGCTATTTGTCTGTCGGTTTCAGAAGCGGAAACAGTACCACATCACGAATGCTCGCGGCCCCCGTCAGAACCATTATCAACCGGTCGATCCCGATACCAAGTCCACCCGCAGGCGGCATAGCATACTTCAAGGCCGTCACAAAATCCGTATCCATAGTAGCCATCGATTCATCCTGGCCGCGAAGCTGTATCCTGAAATTCTTCTCCTGCACCGCCGGATCGTTAAGCTCGGTATAAGCATTGGCGAGTTCCATCTTACCTATAAACAACTCGAACCTCTCGGCATATTCGGCAGCGTCTTTCTTGCGTTTTGTCAGCGGACAGAGAACCGCCGGATAATCAATAACAAACGTCGGGTCAACAAGCTTATCTTCGACGGTTACCTCGAATACTTCGTTTACCACAACCGCGTCATCCATCTCGGATTCATTCAGTTCCAGCTTTTTAGCCTTTTTCCGAACCGCCTTTATATCTTCGATATCACAGCCGCTGTACTCCCTGAGTAATTCCGCGTATGTCGCGCGACGCCATGGCCCGGTAAAATCTATCGTCTCATCGTCGAACTCCACCTGCCTGCCATCACAGTATCTGTCAACCAGTGAACTTATAAGCTCCTCGGTCAGGTCCATCATAACATTGTAGTCCGCGTAAGCCTGATAAACTTCCATCATCGTAAATTCCGGGTTGTGTCTTCGGCTCAGGCCCTCGTTGCGGAAGTTGCGGTTTATCTCGAAGACCTTTTCCATCCCGCCGACGAGGAGCCTTTTCAGGAACAACTCCGGCGCGATACGCAGATAAAGGTCCATATCCAGGCTGTTATGATGTGTTATAAAAGGTTTGGCCGCCGCGCCGCCCGCTATAGCCTGCATCATCGGCGTCTCGACCTCGAGAAAGCCTTTCGATTTAAGGTGTGTCCGCAAGTCGCTTATAATCGCGCTTCGCTTCCTGAAAAGCTCCATAACTTCAGGATTGGCCCACAGATCGACATACCTCTGACGATAACGCATATCGATATCGGCGAGGCCGTGAAATTTTTCCGGCGGCTGGCAAAGACTCTTACTCAACAGCGTCAACTCCTCGACCCATATCGTAATCTCGCCCGTCTTCGTCTTGCCAAGCTGACCTTCGGCTCCTATGATATCGCCGAGTTCGAGCAGTTTCGCCAGAGTCCACTGCTGGCCCATAATTTTCTTACTCAAACCGAACTGGATGGTACCGCTCCAGTCACGAACCGTCAGGAAGATCAGCTTGCCGATATCGCGAAAAAGCACGATCCTGCCGGCGCATTTTGCCCTTTGTGTATCGTCGCCGTCCTTGAACCTGCGTTTAATATTTTCGGCCGCTTCGGTACCGTCGTATCGACCGCCGTAGGGATCGATACCCATCTGCCTTATAAGCGAAAGTCTCTTCTGCCTCTGCAGCTCGAATTTATTCAGGTCCTCTGTACTCGGCAAATCCATTCACCTTTCAATATTTGTTCTGATTTTGACTCTAAACACGACAACTTTCTACATACTCAAGGCGGCCTGAACCAGCTTCGCCCTGACAACCAAAACCGCAACCGCCAGTTGCGGATCCGCTTCCAGCACCTCGGCCGCATCGTGTCTCTTCTGCTCGGTGCCGGGGCCGTTATTACGACCGGCCTTTACCAGAACATCGTTATCCCTCTGAACATCGATCATCTTCTTGAGTTCGTCACTGGTCAATTCGACTTTTATATCGGGACCGACGCCCCAGTCATCCCTTCCCTCGGCTTTTACAGCCTCGCGGCTTTCGACTCTCTGGCCCGACGGAAGATGATAATATGCCATCGTATATTTAAGCTGTGCTCCGCCCTGGGGGTAATGAGTTATCACCTGAACACTACCCTTGCCGTGCGTCCGCTCACCGACTAAGACAGCCCGCTTGTGCACCGGATCCTGCAGGGCCCCCGATACGATCTCGGACGCACTTGCCGATGTGAAGTTTATCAATACGACAAGCGGATAGTCCGGATGAGTATTACCCGAACGCGCCTTGGCAAAACTATTTATACCAAACCTCGGATGAGTGCTGACTATTCGCCCGTCTTTCAGGAACTTATCTGAAATCTTGATAGCACTCGGCAGCAACCCGCCGACATTAAACCGCAAATCAAGTATCAGTCCCTTCAGGCCCTGAGCCTCGAGCAGATCGAGAATTTGTTCGAGATCATCCGTTGTCTTATCGGAAAAACTCGTAACCCGAATATAGCCGATCTTGTTGCGATCATCTATGAAATGCCGCCACGAGCCATGGTCGGTTCTCTGCCAGCCCCGGATCGTCGGAACAATTATCCTGTCCCGCGTAATTGTTATATCCCGCGACTTCTCTTCGCCGGGGGTCCTTACCGTCAGCGTAACATCAGTACCCTTGGGCCCGGTGATCTTCTTGACCGCGCACGTCAGCGACATATCCTTGGTGGGAATTCCGTCGGCCGCTTCGATAATATCGCCGGCATCGAGCCCGGAGGAATACGCCGGCGTATCAGGCAAAAGACTCGCTACCGTCAATAACCCTTTCTGCTTGGATATCTCGATACCCACACCGGTAAACTCATTAGTCATCAACTTCTCGAAATCTTCGACCTGCCTGGGCCAGATCATAACAGTATGAGGATCGAGCGAAGTTAAGGCCGCTTCGGAAAATTGTGCGATCAGAACCGTCTCCGGCAGTTGTACGGTTTTTGTATTTAACTCCAGTACCTTTTCGAAAACATCCAAAAACTTATCCTTGCTTACCCCCGTCGGCGACTGATTAACCTCATTTAAGATCACCGCCAGGCCCGCCCACCAGTTCGCGAGCCGCCGTGCATCGGGACGCTTGTAAAACTGCTCTGTCCCTCCATCCGAAAAAAGCCCGGTTTTGCTTTCGAGTATTTGTGAATAAGAAACGCTGATAACCTCGGCAAGCAGTTCGCACCGCTTGACGGCCTTGACCGCCATCTGACGGTAATTCACTATGCTCACATAATTATACTGCAGGGCGTCGACCGCACGAACAAAACTCTTCTTCCTGACACCCTCATAGCGCTGTTTGCTCGTCTCACAGGGACTGTCCTGAAAAGAAGCGACAATATTCGCTTTTTCTATAAGCTGCTCGGAATATTCCTCGTAAGATTCGTTATCCGGGTAGATCGCCTGCAGCCAGCTGTAACAGTTCACATACGAATCGAGCCATTTACCTTCCGACTCGAACTTTGCGGCCTCGTCCAGCCTTTCCTGAAGAAGCTGTTTGACGAAAGGTTTGCTCAGGAGTTGCTGCTTCTGTTCGTCGTCGGCAAATTCACACGCATTGGTAACAACCAGCATAACCGAAGAAACATCGTTAACATCATTGACATCGTTCGGCTCATTGACATCAGTCAGAGCATCGATACCGTCTTTGGCAGCAAATTCCTCGAGTTTGGCCGCCTGTTCAAGATACGCCTGCTGACGCTGTGACTGCCGCCTTTGATCGATCCCCTGATAATCACTCAAAATTTCATCTATCGCCCGCGCGGCAAGGGCGGTATTGTCCTGCGCACTTAGAGTTTTTACAACCTCGCCGGCCTTGGTAAACTTGCCCTGATAAACAAGCTCGAAAGCCGAAGCAACTCCCCCCGAACCTGCCCCGCTTTCCAGGGCCGCCGCCTGGGTTGTCTCCACCGCGTCACCGGCGTAAGCGAATCCGCAGATACTGACAAACAATGCGACCCAGACAAACCAACTCAGCCAAAATGAAAATTCGGTTGTCCGGGATAATGATCTCGATGTCTTATGAGGTAACAAAAAACTGCCCCTTTTACTTATCGGTAAATATTAATCACCCATTCGCCAAATACAAATCAAAACATCTGTTAAACACATTCTGCCGCTTTACCCGCACAGCCCAGAACATGAAGTTTACGCTTTACCATTTCCTTAATGGCCTCTCTTCCGGGGCCAAGATATTTGCGAGGATCGAACTCACCGGGGCTTTCCGCGAAAACCTGTCTGATTTTGGCGGTCAATGCCATACGCAAATCAGTATCGATATTAACCTTGCATACCGCCAGCTTCACCGCCTCGCTTATCGCACTCTCCGGAACACCCATCGCATCCGGCATATCTCCGCCATACTTGTTTATAAGGTCCTTGAACTCCTTCAAGACACTGCTCGAACCGTGCATTACCAGCGGAAATCCAGGCAGCTTCTCACCTACCGCCTCTAATACGTCAATAGCCAGTTTCGGTTCGCTCTTGAATTTATACGCCCCGTGGCTGGTACCGCACGCAACCGCCAGTGAATCGCAGCCTGTTTCACCCACAAATTCCACAACCTGGTCCGGGTCGGTCAGGTGTCTGCTGATATCGTCCTGACTTACCCCGACAACATCCTCTTCTATACCGCCTAACTGGCCTAATTCAGCCTCTACCACCACGCCATGATCATGGGCATATTCGACTACCTTTTTGGTGATCGCGATATTCTCCTCGAAAGGCTTAGTCGATGCGTCGATCATAACCGATGTAAACCCGTCATCCACGCACTGCTTGCAGGTATCGAAGGTGTCGCCGTGGTCAAGGTGCATACAAATCGGGATATCGGGATTCTCCGCCACCGCAACATCGATAATCGCCTTCAGATAGCTCATACTCGCATAAGAGCGAGCGCCTCTCGATATCTGAAGAATAAGCGGTGCTTTTTCTTCCTTGATCGCGCTTACGATACCCTGGGTAATCTCCATATTGTTCACATTGAACGCCCCTATGGCGTAATGATTCTTATAAGCGGCCTCGAACATCTTCTGGGTGGTTACTAACGGCATATTAATCTCCTTAAAACTATTTTCTTAATCGAACTCTTTTAACCTTCTCGAACCGACAGGCTGTCGGTTCGCATACAACTGTCAATAATCCCCGCCCCTGCCAAGCTCCATATACCTTCTCTGACCTATCGCCATCTCCGGAACCCCCTGAGGCCAGAGACTGATAACAAAAGCCTGCCTGTCCATCGATTGATCCGCGCTGAACGTCAATCCGAAATACACCCTGTGATACCGCCTTATCAAAGCTATATCACTTCGCACGCTCGCGCCGTAATCGAAATCGAACTGCTGTGAAAAAGCCAGCGTATATCTCGGGTCAAGCCTGTAAGTAGCCGAGAACACGAACGCGTTCGTGCCCTTTTCTTCGAGAATCTCTACTCGCCTTAAATAACGCGTACCTATATAGTAACTCAGATTAGGCCAGCGAAGCCGTGAAAATCCGAAATTATACTGCTGAACCACCCCGCTTTGAATATCGTAATTCATATCGCTCAGAACCGCGGTCGTATCGCTCACCCGCCAGATATAATCGGCTCCGAAGTAATTTCGCCTCGGCCCGTACATCTCGAACCTGCGAAGACTCGCCGGAAAATCTCCGTTGAATATCTCAGGTGCCGCAAGAACCCGAAGCGGAACCATCGACCTGTTCCATATAAACCTGTCCGGCCCCGTCGAGGCGGCATCGTGCTCGGAGTCCCTGACGAAAGTCACATCCATATCCAGCCGCATCCAGTCCACGGTCCGGCGGTTATCGCCAACGCCCCGCCTGGTCTGCAATCTTTGAGAGACCGCAAAATTCAAAACGTCCCGCTGATCGGCAACATCGTCATTTTCGCCGAAAACCACCGCCGTCAACTGCGGCTTTATAACGTGCCTAAGCTGATCCAAATCCCACAGCCGCGACCTTACATCCGGATAAATCTTCCAGATCGGATTCGCAGATACACGCAACCCCGCTTCACCGATCCAGATATCGTTCTCACCCACTGCCCCTGAATCACTGCCGTCGACAAGGGTCCTCGTAAAACCGCTGCGGTCATCGTAGCCGAACGTCCCGGCAACGAAAGGCACGACCTTGAACCCACCGGTCTGAATCGGCATATCCAATTCGCTCCTGTGCCAACCGAAGGTAAAGCTCTCCTCGTTCATTGCTATCGTATGCTCGTTGCCGATCCTCTGCCTCAGCCGGCCGAGTTCACTGTCGCTGTATAACGTGAACCTGTCATCGAAAAGAGACTGGCCCGTCAAATGAAACTCCGCGCTGGGCAGCTCTTCGAGCTCGTCTTCGAAATCGTTCAGCCTGCCCCTGCCCAAAAACGATAAAGCCCAGTTGTCTTCGATACGCTTTAGATGGATATACGTCTGGTCCTCTTCGGTCGAATACTCACCGCGATAATAACTCTCTATGAAATTCTCGTCAGATGAATAACCTATACCCGTAGTCATCTGCCATTTATGCGGCAGAAACTGCCTGTGCACCCAACTGAATCGCCCGCGAAGCTTGCGAGGAGCCTTCATATCCCGGCGGAAATTTTCCCTGCCGAGCCTGTCCTCGCCATGATCGTGTATCATATATCCGAGCATCCTGCCGAAATAATCGTCCCTGTCATACTCGATATCGAAACCGCCGCCGACGCCGCGCTTGCTGAAATAATCGAAATCCAACGTGCTTTCCACACCCTCGCTCTCTCGCAGCCCCAGAAGTCGCGACAGGTACCACTCGGATTCGAACGACGTCCCCCATGTATTATCATTACCCAGGCGCACCCGCTTGATGGGCATATCGGGTCTTTCCATATTGCTCCGCATGCCGGGCCAGCGGAAAATCGTCGTCTCGCCTGCCTTGAGCCGAACATCTGTCATCTGAATCTCAAAA
>CAYNKU010000048.1:6699-12076 GCA_964397865.1 uncultured Pirellulales bacterium
CTGCCCTGCTGCTCGTCGACCGCGGTCGTATCGGTAATAATCACACTCGATGCGGTCATGGAAATCTGCGGCAGATAAAATTCACTGCTCGTCAAAACGATATCCTCGGCAGAAAATCTGTTCTCCGCCAACTGCCGCAGCTTCGCCGCCCTGACATAAATCGGGATACCGCGAGAGACATCGAAATTCCGCATTACCGCGTTTACCGCAAGCGCCTTTTTCTGCTGGAAGTCGTAAAATATCTCATCGGCCCGGATCGTCCGCCGCCCTTCGGTCATAATAACATTACCGCAAACATATATCGCCGTCAGTCTTCCTTCCGCCAGTGCATTCTGGGCCGCCTCAGTCGCCGTCTCCTCGGGCTCTGAGGAAGAACCGCGGGAAAATACTACCGCACTGTCGGCCTGCAATTCGAGAAGACCGCCATCCTCATCCTGCTTCTGCCAAAGATAAAACCTCTCCGTCAACGTCGCGATCTCCGTACCGTCGGCCTGACGCTCCCACTCGATTTCAAGAGCCTCCTCTCCCGCGGGAGATATATTCACCGGATACCTGAACACCGGCTCAGCAGCCTCAGGCTCAACCCCGGCCGCAACTTCGATCTCTGTCGTCGGCGCACCGGCAGGCGGTACCTGCGGTTTCGCCGGCCTGAATTCAGGAACTATCGCTCCGGGCTGAATAACAAACTCAGGCCCACCGGGCCCGACCCTCGAAGCCGCCTCTTTATAAAGTTCTAACTCACGTGGATCCGTCACCTGGCGCTTTTGGGCCGTTACGAAAACCTCCCCGTTGACACCGAACCTCAAAACCATCGAGTCGCCGTTTTCCACGACCGATTCTCTGATATCTGTCGTCCTGGCGGTTCTGGATCTCTCGACCGATACGCCGCCCTTCAAATAAACACTCGCTTTATAATCGATCTCGACCGCCCCGCCGAATTCACTGGCAACAACCTCGAGCCAGACAACAGCGTTTTCGCTTGCAAAACGATTCGAACCTATCGACATCGAAGTTCCGCCGGTGAAAACGAGAATATGCTCACCGGCATTAGGCTGGTAGCTCACAAGATCACCGCCGGCAAGATGAAGGTCCTGGCCGGCCAGAACATCGGCTCTCCGGCTCTCGGCCGCAAAAACACTGCCGACCGATACCAGTGATAAAACCAGAATCAATAACCACCTGCTTCTTGTATTCATACTACGGCCCCGTGCCGATAAACTCATCCATACGAACGTTTCGCAGATTATAGCCGGTTATCCCGTCAACGCCAGCAAAAACCCCTTTAATAATACCGATAACTTGATTTATTACAAACAATACTGTAAAACACCACCGTAAACCTGAAAAAATAAGGCTCAACGTCCGATATGAACCCAAAAGAACGCTCAAAATACCAGAAAAACGTCATTTCAAGGTACTATCAACACCTTGACTCGATAATGCTCCAGAGACTCCAGGAACTGGTCACGGAGCTTTTCCTGGCACAAACAGATGCAAAAAAAGACCGGCTCTGGCAGCGGGTTCAAAAAGCAATGGAAAAATTAAAAATCCCTCCCGCCATAATCGAGCACATCATGGCAAAAAAAGATATCGAAATTTTAGCCAAAAATCTCCAGGAATGGCTCGCAAAAGACCAGAAAAGTTAAAAAAAGCGTCATTTGGCATCGCTGGTTATTCTACCACTGCTTTTTCGATCTTGAACTGTCCCACGCTGCTAAAAAGATTCAGGAAATCCTCCGGATTGCCGCCGCCTAAGGCCTGGGCAATGTGGCCGGCATCATAACCGCCAAGCCCTGCTCCCTTGAAAGCGGCATCGAGTCCCACCCATTTGCCGCCGAGGTAAGCCTCGACCCAGGCATGGCCGCCAAAAATATTTTCCCTGCCGCCGAATTCTTTTATATACGCGATACCGGTAACAACCCGCGCCGGTATCCCGACCGCCCGGCACATCGCCGCGGTCAATACCGAAAATTCCGTGCAGTCGCCTTCCCTGCTCTCGGCCACCTCGACAGCGGAGGCGTAACCGATGGAAAGACCCCTGTTAGTGATGTATTCACCCACGAACGCCTCGATCCTCTTAGCCGCCTCAGCGGCGTCTTTAGTATCGCCCACAGCTTTTTTCGCAAGTTCGATTATTTTTTCATCATCACTCTGGACATACCTTGTCGGTTTCATTGCCTCAAGGGCCCCCTTGTCAGTTCCCCGGTATGGAAATCGCGCACCCGACCCGGCGGCGGCAGGGCGAACCGTTACTATCACAGAGCCGTCTTTACCCGCCCGCACGCTCTGGTTGTCACTGAGGGGTATCTTTAAATCCACTGATTCGCTCACAGGCCTTAAGTGATAAGTAATCGATTCGGCCGAGGCGACATTGCCCAAAGGCTGCGGGCTCGCGAGGAACATCTTTTCAAGAACCTCCACGACATCGTTATCACCCAGTGCGAATTCTTTTGCGCACGCAATTATCTCTATCTGCATACCCATTATGGGAATAATACCTTTTTGAACCCTCTGTTCGTCGTCGACATAACTTGTGGTAACCATCGGCCCCGCACCCGGAAGCTGCATCACGGTAGTTACTTCTGTCAAAGCCACGACCCGCCCGAGCAGATCGATCTTGCTCTTTTTGCCGATCTTTACTTCTCCCTCGATGGCACCCAAAATCCCCGGACTGAAAACTTTCGCCTTGTAATTCACTCCTTCAGCAAGCCCTTTCTTCAGTGACAAAAGTCGCAACCCTTCAGCCATCAACGCCCCCTCGGGCCACTGGAAAGTGCTCGCACTCTCGGAGCCGGGCGTACCTGACATAAGATTCACAACACCGTCGTCTCCTACGGTGCCCGTGACTTTCATCACCATAACACCCATATCCTGCAAAGATTCGAACCCCAAAGGCTTGCCATCGACAGTCTCTATAGTCTTTTCGACCATTCGAGCGGTTATTGGAACACCTATCCTGCTGAGCGTAATACTTATTTCTTCGGAAGTGGTAACCTTGCCGTCCGCAACAATTCGGCTGTGTATCGAATGCCCGATCTTACCGCCATCCATAAAGACCGCGAAATACTCGGTCTCCGCTGAAACCGCCGGACATATCACCGTGTAAATCGCCAGCAAAACAATAGCGCAAGGATAAAAACGTATTCTCATAATCCGAGCCCCTTATCTTTATTATTACTCAAAATTATTACTCAAACTGACCGTTTTGACATATAACAGCTTTCCAAACAAAAAGTTGTCTTCTGTCTTCTGTATTCTGTCTTCTTGCCTTTTATAACAAAATCCCCACCCAATGTAAAAACTTTTGTACCCGGCGTTGTCGAAGGTGCAGCCGGCGGAGCGATTTCATAACCCACTGGTTTATGGTAGTAAAACCAACGAGCAATAAGAAAGCTTGATTATTAAGGCAGATTTGGTATCTTATTAAAAATATGGCGTAGTTGTATGGTCAAACGATTAATATGGGAAATGCCAAATTAACCAATTCTTATAAGGAATTGAACTATGACATGTAAATCACAGGTATTTTTAATAGGGCTGCTTTGTATAACTTTTACATCTGTTGCATTTTCTGAGCCCAGTATCTCTATTCTATGGGAAAAGGATATCGTCCGGAGTGATGCAAATTTTATAAAACCCTATACAATAAAAGTCGATGGGAATAAAAACATCCTCCATGTTGTGGGTGTCTCTTGCATTTATAGAAGACAAGGAACTCCTAAAAAACAAAACCTTGAGCTGTTTGAGTATCGCCTTAATCTAAAAGACAACTCGGCTGAACTAAAAACTCTGACAACAATGGATGAAGGAGATATTACGATCGGCTCACCACTTGAAATAATAGATTCCCGATTGATTGACAGCAATATTGTGTTAATTAAAAGCCAATTAATAACTCGAGAGCCAAATAAATCGCTCATTTTTCAAGAACTTACTATCGACAGAGATGGGCAGATTAAGATCAGAGAAATCCCCCCTCTAATTAGAGGAGGCGTTTCAACGCTTGGAACCTGCAGAAATATGAACGGGGATGTCTTTCTTTGCGGCAACAGTGGTTATATAAGAAAAGTTAAAAGTGACGGCAGTGTTGCCTGGGACACAAGCTATAAATCTGATAAGCCCGAGGACAATACTTTTGATGTCGCATTTTCAGAAACAGAGAATTTGCTTGTTGCCTTTGGCTGTTCTTTTGTACCTGAAAGTAAATTTGCCACAAAAGATTCCAGCCTGTGGCTGGCTAACCTCGACGCGGATGGTAATTTCAAAGCCAAGACCGAATTTGAAGGCATTGCTAATTTCGGCAAGATACCTTCTTTCTGTTTGGGTAAATCGAACAATCCATTTGTTATCTATGACAATACAGAAATGGGAAGCTATAAAATATATGTTTCGAAATTTACAAAAGACCTGAAAAAAGATTGGACAGCACATATATTTGATGCCAATGATATGATGATGTCACGCATGTCTTTAACTCCACTGGAGAATGATTATGTCTTGGCTATATTATCTGCATTTGCTACCAAGGGCAAACATCGCAGCAGTTTATATTTTTACATACTGGATGGCAAAGGCACTATAGTTAACAAGGGCGTTTTTAATGATCTAAGAGTCGGCCCTGGTTTCGTATCTACCGCTTACAAGGATAAGATATTTATTGTAAAGGAAGGGCATATGTTAGGAGGGTCTGAAGATACCGTTGCCAAACTACTCTGTTTCAAAATAAATTCTTGCAATACGAAATAGAGTTTGACAGATCTCTACTGAACGTATGTTCAATACAATAACCTTTTTAACATTATAAAACATCCAGACAGGTAAGCAATTCTGTCTTGTCAGAATCTCAGTGTTCTACCGATTCGATAGCCCTCTGGAAGGCCGAGACCTCGGTTAGAGATGTAGCGACAAAGACTATTTCGTAGAATCCCGCATCCTTTATTTTTTCAAGATTTGCTTTTTTGGGATTTGAAGCTAAAATACGCAGAAAACGTTTTCCACGGCAAAAAATATGACATTCGAAGAACTTTTAGCTCTATACCCATCCGGCAGCGCGCCGGCGGTTCGCATCGATTCAAGGCTCGTCGAAGCCGGCGATATTTTCGTTGCCATAAAAGGCTTCGCCGCCGACGGCCACGATTATATCGACCAGGCCCTTGACCGCGGCGCCCGCTATATTGTCGCAGGCAAAGCCTGCCGATGCGCTCCCGCTGAATTGATAATCGTCGACGATACCGCAAAAGCCGCTGCCCTGCTGGCCCAGGCCGAAAAAGGCAATCCCGCCTCGAAGCTCACGAACCTGGCCGTAACCGGCACCAACGGAAAGACAACCCTCGCCTTTCTCGTCCGCTCCTGTATCCGCAAAGCAGGCGAAACCTGC
>CAYNKU010000049.1:0-11532 GCA_964397865.1 uncultured Pirellulales bacterium
CCGGAAATCAAAAATCTTCTACTTGCCGCTCAAAAGCAATTATTAGAGCTACCCTAAAAAGGTTACAAGGCAAAGCCAGGAGAAGTTATGCGCAAGTTTGTGTCGGCGTTAGTGATTATGATCACGATTTCCTCAATGGGCCTTTCATTGACCCTGGCGGCAGATGAAAAGACGCGAACACTGCCGGTTAAGGAATATGTCGATAAGATGAAAGGTGGCTGGATAGGTCAAATGGCCGGGGTGGGCTGGGGCGCTCCGACGGAATTCAGATACTGCAGCTCAATGATTCCTGAGGCCCGCGTTCCACAGTGGAAGAGCGAAATGGTGAACCAGTTCAACCAGGACGACATCTATGTCGAGATGACCTTTTTGAGAACTTTGGAACTTTACGGACTCGACGTTTCGATTCGCCAGGCGGGGATAGATTTTGCGAACAGCGGCTATCCGCTTTGGCATGCGAACGGGCAGGGCCGAGAAAATCTTCGCAAGGGTATTGCGCCGCCGGATTCGGGTCATCCGCGATTTAACCGCCACGCCGATGATATTGATTACCAGATAGAAGCCGATTTTGCCGGTCTTATTTCGCCGGGTGCACCAAATATAGTGATCGAACTGGGCGAGAAATTCGGCCGACTGATGAACTACGGCGACGGTCTCTATGGCGGTTTTTTTGTGGGGGGGATGTACGCCGAGGCATTTTTCGAGGAAGACGCTGAGAAAATTGTCCGGGCGGGTCTTGCGTGTTTGCCCCGTGGCAGTCAGTATCACGAATGCATCAGTGACGTTCTCAAGTGGTACGAGCAGAACCCTGACGACTGGCAGAAAACATGGAAACTTCTAAACGATAAATACCAGGATGACCCCTGTTATCGCCGTTTTTCCTGCGAAAAAGGCAAATTCAATATCGACGCCAAAATAAACGGCGCCTATATTGCGATAGGACTTCTCTACGGCAAGGGCGATCCGGACAAAACGACCATAATCTCAATGCGATGCGGGCAGGACAGTGACTGCAATCCATCGAGTGCGGCGGGGATCATTTGTGCGAACATAGGCTTTTCCGGTCTGCCAGAGAGGTTCAAATCTGCTCTTGATCCGGAGGGTAAGTTCAGTCATACCGCTTACAATTTTCCTACTTTAATCAGTGTATGTGAGAAACTCGCAAGAGAGGTAGTAATACGTAACGGTGGCAGAATCGAAAAGGACTCCTCAGGAGAAGAAGTTTTTGTTATACCGTCAGTGGAGCCAAAGGTTCCGGCGCTCGAACAGTGCTGGACTGCCGGAGCCATCGCTAACAGCCTTTTTACGGCCGAAGAGATGGCAAAAATAAAAGAAGCGACGGCGAAAAACGAGGTCTCAAATGATAGCGGAGATAATCTTGTAACTATCCCGGCAGGTGAATTTTTAATGGGTGACTTTGTCCTTTTAATGGTCGAGGGTGTGAAAAGTGGATATAGTGATGAGCGCCCAGCTCATAAGTTGTATATCGACCAGTTCCGGATAGGTAAATATGAAGTAACCAATATGCAATTCTGTGAGTTCCTTAATTGGGCAAAATCCCAAAATTCCCCTGAGATCCAGGTCGTAGATAATGTTGTATATAAGAGCGGGTCGACGAGTTACGCTTACTGCGAAACGCAGCTTTCAAATTCTTTAAGCAGAATTTGTTTCAACGGGTCAACTTTTACGGTAACAGCGGGCCGGGGAAATCATCCTATGATCCTTGTAAGCTGGTATGGTGCGGCGGCTTATTGCAACTGGCGAAGCCGGGTTCATGGGCTGGAGCAGGTGTATGACCTTGGCACGTGGACGGCTGATTTCAAAAAGAGAGGTTTTCACCTTCCTACCGAGGCCCAATGGGAGCGAGCTGCCCGCGGGGGTTTATCCGGCAAGAGATTCCCTTGGGGTGACAATATTTCGCAGGCTCAGGTGAATTACTACAGCACCAGCTCACATCCCTTTGATGTAAGCGTTTCTAAACATAGACATCATCCGGTCTGGGGAGTGGGCGCTATGCCCTATACGTCTGCTGTGGGATTTTTTGACGGCAGTTTAAGGCAGAAAAGCGATTATGATTGGCCTGGCGACTTCGAGAGCTATCAAACGGCGAACGGGGCAAATGATTTCGGTCTTTATGATATGATAGGAAATGCGTGGGAATGGTGCAATGACTGGTATTCGAGCAGCTATTACAGTTTAAGTCCGTCAAAGAATCCTACCGGCCCGGTATCAGGAACAGGTCGTGTTGTCCGCGGGGGCAACTGGGGGCACGATACTTTCGGGTGTCGAGTGGCGAACCGCTACAAACTCTCGCCGGGCGGCCGTATGAATAGCGGTGTCGGATTTCGTGTCGTTCTGGATGTGGAGAATTAAAGAAAGACGCAAAGTTTTCAATCAGTTTGATAACTAAGACTCTTGCAGGAGGATTTGTATTATGGCGAAGATGGTTCCGCCGAGTGAGCAGATAAATGTGGCAGCTATAGGGGTGGGTTGGCAGGGTACGCGCAATGTTGAGCACCTGCTGCGCAATCCGGAGGTGCGTATCGTTGCGGTTTGCGATGTTAACAGGCAGGGTAATAATTATTGGCCCAGATATCGCGATGGTGTGGGAGGACGTGAGCCGGCGAAAGAACTCGTTGAGGAATATTACGCCGAGAATAAGCCGAGCGGTACATATAAAGGATGCGACGCGTACGTTGATTACCGCGAGATGCTCGAGGAGCGGGACGATATTGACGCGGTGGTGGTATCGACGCCGGATCATTTGCACGCTCCGGCGACGATGGCGGCTATAAAGAAGGGTAAACACGTTTATTGTGAAAAGCCTTTGACTCATACGGTTGAGGAGGCCAGGCTTATCGCCAGGGCTGCCAGAGAAGCGGGCGTCGCCACGCAGATGGGTAACCAGACCCAGGCATCGGAAGGACCTCGACTGATAAGGGAATGGATATGGGATGGGGCGATCGGTGAGGTTAAGGAGGTGCACGTCTGGAGTAATATTCTGCTTTGGCCTCAGGGTCTTGACAGGCCAAAAGATACGCCGACTGTTCCGGAGGGGCTTGATTGGGATAAGTGGCTGGGGCCGGCGCCGGTGAGGCCTTATCATCCGGCTTATCATCCGATCAATTGGCGGGGGTGGTGGGATTTCGGCGGCGGGCTGCTGGCGGATTTGGGTTGTCATATGTTCGAGCCGACGTGGGGAGCGCTGAAGCTGACTGCGCCGGAGTGCGTCGAAGCGACTTCGACAAAAGTTAACTCCGAGACGGCGCCGCTGGGTGCTATTGTTTGTTATGACTTTCCCGCGGGAGACGGCAGGGGGCCTGTAACACTTACGTGGTATGAATCGGGTTTGATGCCGCCGAGATTCGAGCAGATAGAAGAAGGTCGCAGGATTCCGCATACGGGATCGATGATAATCGGGGACAAGGGGGCGATGCTGATCGAAGGTTCGGGCGGGACGTTCAGGCTTGTACCGGAAACGGCGATGAAGGCATACAAACGGCCCGCTAAAACTCTGCCGCGCTCACCGGGACAGCATCAGGAATGGATCGACGCATGTAAAGGTAAGGGTAAAGCGGGTTCGAATTTCGAAGTGGCTGGGCCAATGGCTGAAACGGTTCTTTTGGGTAATATCGCTATCCGGACGGGTAAGAAACTATACTGGAATTCGGCGAAGCTGAAGGTGACAAATCTTCCCAAAGCGAATGATTACGTCGGCAAAAAATACCGCAGCGGCTGGGAGTTGTAGAGGACGTGGTTTTATGGAGAATCGTCAATGAGTTGGAATAAGTTGTGGCTGGTTTTTATATTGGTAGTAAATTTGGTTTTTAGCGGGACTTCTTTTGCGGAGGAAATACCATTAAAGGATCACCCGGTTATTGATGTTTATGACGGCTGGAACCTGGGTCTGCAGGCGTATACATTCCGGGAATATACTTTTTTCGAGGCGGTAGATAAGACGGCGGCGCTGGGCATTGGGTTTATCGAGGCATATCCTTTGCAGGAGCTTTGCCCGGATAAGCCGGGAGTTAAATTTCATCATACGATGGGGTCTGAGCTTCGCAAGCTGGTGAGGGATAAACTCGATAGCGTGGGGGTGAAGCTTATCGATTATGGGGCGGTATGGCTGACGGAAGATGAAAAGCAGTGCCGACAGGTATTTGATTTCGCAAAGGAGATGGGGATAGAGACGCTTCTTTCGGATGTGCCTTTCGAGGCGCTTGATCTTGTAGAGAAGCTTTGCGAGGAATACAAGATCAAAGTCGCGCTTCATAATCATCCGAAACCTGCGCGATATTGGAATCCGGATGCGGCACTAAAGGCGTGCGAAGGGCGGAGTAAATTGATCGGGGCATGCGGTGATACGGGTCACTGGATGCGGTCGGGGCTCGATCCGGTAGAGTGTTTAAAAAAGCTCGAAGGGCGAATTATCTGCCTGAACTTTAAGGACCTAAATAGACTCGGCGACCCAAACGCTCACGATGTGGTATGGGGGACGGGTAAGGGGGATGTTAAAGCGATGCTGACGGAACTCGACCGGCAGGGGTTTCGGGGGGTGCTGTCGGTGGAGTACGAATATGACTGGACGGATTCGATGCCGGAGATACGCGAATGTATCAGGTATTATAATAAAATCGCTTCGGGGTTGAGGCCCACCGGCTGGCGGGAACTTCTGGAGCCTGATTTGTCGAACTGTGTTTATAAACAGGGCAGCTGGAAAGTCGAGGACGGCGAACTTATCGGGACCGACTGGGGTGATGTCTGGACTAAAGAGCGGTACGGCGATTTTATTTTAGACCTCGAGTTCAAGCTTGATAAGGGAACCAACAGCGGTGTATTTATTCGAACCGGCAGTATCGAAGAGTGGCTTCATACGGCGATCGAGGTGCAGATACACGAAAGCAGTGACGGCACCAAACACGGCTCGTGCGGGGCGATCTATGATTGTCTTTCGCCGAGTAAGCAGATGGTAAAACCGCCGGGGCAGTGGAACCGGTATACGATCACGTGTAAGGCGAACAAAATATACGTTATCTTGAACGGTGTGCAGATAATAGATATGGACCTTGACCTCTGGACCGAGGCGGGCAAAAACCCCGATGGAACGCCTAACAAGTTCAAGACGGCGTATAAGGATATGTCTCGTGAGGGTCATATCGGTTTTCAGTATCACGGCCAGCCCATCCGGTTCAGGAATATAAGGATTAAACCCTTGTAAATAAGTATGATATAGCAGTGAAAGGCGGGATTAAAATGACTAATGAGAAAAGTAAGAGAGGTATGGATAGGCGTGAGTTTCTTCAATCGGCGGCTGTTTTGGGTGCGGGTGTTGTATTGGCGCCCAAGAGTATGAGTTTTGCCGCTGACGCGGGTTCGAATGATTTGAATGTCGCTCTTTTAGGGGCAGGCGAGCAAGGCCTGGCTCTTATGAGTGCGTGTCTTAAGATCCCGGGTATTCGTTTCAAGGCGGTTTGTGATATCTGGACTGTGAACAATCAAAAGAAGGCGTCGGGGCGTTTGAAAAAATTAAAGCATGATAACAATGCCTATGTCGACTACAAGGAGATGCTGGATAAGGAAAAAGACCTTGACGCGGTACTGATCGCGACGCCGGATTTCTGGCATGCTGACCATACAGTGGATTGTCTCAAGGCAGGGCTTCATGTCTACTGCGAAAAGGAGATGTCCAATACGTTAGAGGGTGCGAAAAGGATGGTTCTGGCGGCGCGTGAGACAGGCAAGCTTTTGCAGATAGGCCATCAAAGGCGCAGCAATCCCCGCTATATTCATTGCTACGACAAACTTCTAAAGCAGGCCAAGATCTTAGGCAGGGTTACCACGGTTAACGGTCAGTGGAACCGGTCGGCTCGGCCTCCTTTGGGTTGTCCACCCAAGTACATGATCGATGAGGCGACTTTGCAGAAATACGGTTTCAAATCGATGCACCAGTTCCGCAACTGGCGTTGGTACAAGGGCTTGGGAGGCGGACCTATAGTTGACCTTGGTTCTCACCAGATAGACATTTATAACTGGTTCCTTGATGCCCAGCCGAAATCGGTTATGGCCAGCGGCGGGACCGATTATTACGATAAGAAGACTCACGAATGGTATGATACAGTAATGGCGATCTATGAGTATGAAACGAAGGAGGGGACGGTCAGGGCCTATTACCAGACTCTTACTACCAACAGTAGTAACGGTTATTTCGAGAGCTTCATGGGTAACGAGGGCACTCTTTTGATTTCTGAATCCAGGGGCAGAGGCGCGGTTTATAATGAGCCGTCGGCACCTGTTTGGGACAAATGGGTTGAGGCGGGCTTTTTGACCGCGCCTGCGGAAAAAGAGGAGTCCAAGGAAGGCGTGGAACTGGATTCCCGTGATAGTCTGGTGCCTGATGCTTATAATCTGCCTGTAAGAATTCTCGATTCCTATCATACACCTCATCTGGAGAATTTTTTCGATTCTATCCGCGGCAAGGCTAAACTCAACTGTCCGGCTGAGGTCGGTTATGAGTCGGCAGTGAGTGTTTTGAAGGTAAACGAGGCCGTCGAAGCACGCAAGACGCTGAGCTTTGAGCCGGGGGAATTCAAGGTTTAGGGCCGGTTAATGGATTAGACTCCTGTAAGCAGGCAGGATATTGCGCCGAAAGGCCCGTTTTCAGGCAAAATATTTTCTTGTAGAGTTCTTGTTATGGGGTATAATAGCTTTTTGCGCTTTTTGGGCGTATTGTTGTAAAGTTATTATTAACCCTTAATTTACGGAGATGGCGGAATAACGATGAGTAATGAGAATAGTAAGAGAAGTATGGACAGGCGGGAATTTCTTCAATCGGCGGCTGTTTTGGGCGCGGGTGTTGTGCTAACGCCAAAGAGTATAGGTTTTGCCGCTGATGCGGGCGCGAATGATCTGAATGTCGGTCTTTTAGGGACGGGTGCCCAGGGGCAGGTTCTTTTGAATGCCTGCCTGAAGATACCGGGTATTCGTTTCAAGGCGGTTTGTGATATCTGGACCGCGTACAATCAAAAGAGAGTGTCGAGACTTTTGAAGGCGTATAAGCATGAGCATAATACGTATGTTGACTATAAGGAGATGCTGGATAAGGAAAAGGACCTTGACGCGGTAATAATCGCGACGCCGGATTTCTGGCATGCCGAGCACACGGTAGCCTGCCTTAAGGCGGGGCTTCATGTCTACTGCGAAAAGGAGATGTCCAATACGTTAGAGGGCGCGAAGAAGATGGTTCAGGCGGCGCGCGAGACGAAAAAGCTTTTGCAGATAGGCCATCAAAGGCGAAGCAATCCGCGGTATATTCACTGCTGCGAAAAGCTTTTAAAGCAGGCCAAGGTTTTGGGCAGGATAACAACGGTTAACGGTCAGTGGAACCGGGCGGCGCAGCCTGATCTGGGCTGGCCTGCCAAGGCGGCGATCGATGAGGCGACTTTGCAGAAATACGGTTTCAAGTCGATGCACCAGTTCCGCAACTGGCGGTGGTACAAGGGCCTGGGAGGCGGGCCGATTGTGGATCTTGGTTCGCACCAGATAGATATTTATAACTGGTTCCTCGATGCTCAACCTAAATCGGTTATTGCAAGCGGCGGGACAGATTATTACGAGAAGAAGACCCACGAGTGGTACGATACGGTAATGGCGATATACGAGTACCAGACGGCCGAAGGCATGGTCAGGGCCTATTACCAGACGCTAACGACCAACAGCAGTAACGGCTATTTCGAGACCTTCATGGGTAACGAGGGCACCCTTGTCATTTCCGAATCCGCTGCCAGGGGCGATGTTTATAATGAACCATCGGCGCCTGACTGGGGCAAATGGGTTAAGGCGGGCTTTTTGGGCGAGCCTGAGGAAAAAGAAGAGTCCAAGGAAGGCGTGGATCTGGATTCGCGTGAGACGCTGGCACCGGATGCTTACAGTCTGCCCGTGAGATTTACCGATCTTTACCATAAGCCTCACCTGGAGAATTTTTTCGATTCTATCCGCGGCAAGGCGAAGCTCAATTGTCCGGCTGATATCGGGTATGAGTCGGCGGTGAGTGTTTTGAAGGTCAACGAGGCCGTCGAAGCGCGCAAGATGCTGTGCTTCGAGCCGGGGGAATTCAAGGTCTAAATTCAGTTAAAGGATTAACCGATCGCATGAAGCAGATGTTTGACGACAGAGCGATAAAGGGATTTGTATACGGATTGATTTTGATTCTTCTGGCGGCGGCGTTGCCGGCTGCGGCCGCGGACGATGTGATGCTCGGCGATGAGAGCGACGGCGGTCGAGGCACTGCCGTTCATCTTATCGAACTGCTCGATGAGGAGGGTAGTGAAATCACCACGGACGAGGAATCGGCGTATCCATTTTCGACGGTTCAAACGTGCGGGGCCTGTCATAGTGTAGATAAGATCGAGGGAGGCTGGCACTTCAATTCCGCGGAGCCTAATATACCGGCGGGTCGGCCGGGTCAGCCGTGGATATTTGTCGACGCATCCATCGGCACGCAGATACCTCTTTCTTACAGGCCCTGGCCGGGAGCCTTCAATCCGCAGCAGCTTGGTATAACGGGCTGGCAGATGACTAAACTCTTCGGCCGGCAGATGCCGTCAGGTGTTGCGGGCGAATTAGCCGGCGAGGAAAATCCCGATGAGATAATGCGGCAGTTCGTTTCGGGGACACTTGAGATCAACTGCCTTAGCTGTCACAACAGTCACGTCGGCCAGGATCATGCCGAATACGCCGCGGCGGTGGATAGCGAGAATTTCCGCTGGGCGGCGGCAGCGGCTTGTGAGTTCGCGTCGGTGACGGGTTCGGCTAAGGATATGCCTGATACGTGGGATCCGATGATGGGTGATCTTATTGACGATCCGAAGCTGAGGCCTCCGACGGTTACTTATCGTAAAGAGGCCTTTGACGATAAGGGCAGGGTGCTGTTTAGTATCGAAAAGAAACTGTCTAACCAGCGGTGTTATTCGTGCCACAGTAACGCCAACCTCGACGAGACGGGTGAGAAGATGTGGACGTCGGATGAGGATGTGCATCTTGCGGCCGGTCTTTTGTGCGTGGATTGTCATCGTAACGGTCTTGACCATAAGATCACTCGCGGCTATGAGGGCGAGGTGTCGGCGGAGGGTTCGGCAGCGACGCTGACGTGTAGTGGCTGTCATATTAACGGTTCAGACGATGTTCCGATGGCGGGCAGGCTCGGAGCGCCGGAGGCGAAGCACTGGGGTATACCGACACTTCATTTCGAAAAGCTCACGTGTACGGCGTGTCATTCCGGGCCGTGGCCTGAGCAGGAGCTTGGCGGGGTAAAGACCTCGAGAGCGCACGCTTTGGGGACTCATAACGTTAATAAATCTCCCCGGGCGCTGCCTCATTTGATGTCGCCGTTTTTCAAGGATACCGGTGACGGGGTGATAGGGCCGCACAGGATGTTCTGGCCGGCGTACTGGGGGCAGCTTATGGATGGGAAAGTCACTCCGGTTGCGCTGGATGTGGTAAGGCCTGTCGCTGAGGGAGTAATCGTTGGTGACGTTAACAGTGTTCGCGGCGGCGACTGGTATGATATTACGCCCGAGCAGATAGCGGAGATACTAGCGGGGCTAAGTACTGAAGAGTCAGTGGCCGGTGAGGCGGCATATATCGCAGGCGGCAAGCTGTATAGTATAGACGATGCCAATAATCTAAGCGGCGAAGAAAGTGAATGGGCCGGCCCTTATGCATGGCCTATGGCTCACGATGTAAGGCCTGCATCGCAGTCGCTGGGTATTAAAGATTGTGAGGATTGTCACGATAGTTCGGCGGCGTTTATCTTCGGCGATGTCGCGGTCGATTCGCCTGTCGCGTCCGATAGAGGCACCGTCAGGACGATGGCGGAATTCGAAAATGTCAGCGCCTGTTATAACAAGGCCCTTGCGGTCAGCTTCAATGTTCGGGACTGTTTTACGCTTGTGACGCTTTGTTTTTGCGCGGTAATAGCGGCGGTGCTCGTATTGTACGTCTTTAAGTGTCTGGCCTGCGTACTGAAGATGCTGGCGGGCGGAGATTGAGAATTTTGTTGAGGAAATAAGAAGAGTATGTTCTGGATAGATTTGCTGGATGTAATATTTCGCGTAGTTTCGATACTCGGTATTTTAGCGGCTGTGGGTGCGGCGGCGGCTCATTATCTGGTATTCGGGCCTCATCACGCTGATCTGGCGGACGAGAAAAAAGATATACTGCGAATGAATTTCTGGGGCAGGTTCGTTCACGCGATCACGCTGCTTAGTTTTATTACGCTCGGCGTTACCGGTTTTACGGCGGCGATCATTTTCGGTGAGCCGTTGACCGGCTGGCTTCGGCTTTTGCATTTGACGGCGGCGCCTGTTTTTGTTGTCGGGCTTACCTGCGTTACTATTACCTGGGCCGAGGTCTGCAGCTTCAGGGGTTGGGACTGGGAGTGGGCGAAAAAATTCGGCGGCTATCTGGGCTATGAAGGCGTGGTTCCGGCGGGGGAGTTCAACGGCGGACAGAAGGGGTTTTTCTGGGCGATTATTACGCTGGGGCTTGTCTGCATCGTTTCAGGTGTGGGAAGGGTATTTACAATTTTCGGGGCGGATTTTCAGAATATTATCTACCAGGCGCATCGGTATTCGAGCCTGCTATTGGTGATGTTCGTTATCGTTCATATTTATCTGGGAACGCTGGCCAATCCCGGCACCTGGCAGGCGATACTTTCGGGTTATGTCGGGATGCGATGGGCGCAGAAGCATCACCCCTTATGGTGGAAGAAAATCGACAAGAGCATAGAAGTTAAGGACGTGTGAATTAATTATCTTTTATTTTTGGCTGACTGCGGCGTCGGCTGGCGGCGTCAGTAAAACTCGACCTACCCACCAGTAGGCCTGCATTTTACTTCCTTGCCAGCCTTGTCCTCGCTGAAGCCAAAAACAAAACCTAATTTATTTACAAGTCCTAACAGGTAGGGAACCTTACCTGGCAAAATAAACATTTTATCTAAAGGAGTGTACAGATGGAAAATGTTGTGATTTTGGTAGCTTTGTTGTGTTCGTTCGGTCTTGGGATGTGCTTTTCGCTTTTAGGCTCGATCAGCGTCAAGCTAATGCCGAGGCTCAATATCGACCAGGGCAAGTTCGGTTCGCTCATTTCTGTCTTTATGTCCGCGTGCCTTGTCGCGTCGCTGATAGTGGGAGTTACTATCGATAAGATAGGCTACCAGCCCGTTGCTATTTTCGGCTTTATTGTCACGGCGGCGTGTATATTTGTCCTGGCAAGGGGCAAGAGCTATCAGGCGGTGATGGGTTCGTGCCTTCTGCTGGGCTTTGGCGCGATGGCACTTAATACCGCCGGCAATACGATGATACCCATCGTGCTTTTCGACGGTCAGAACCCCGCGGCCGCGAGCAACCTGGGCAACGTTTTTTTCGGACTGGGACTGTTTTTGACGCCTCTTATTGTCAGTTTTCTTTTCAGAAAGACAACCTATGAAAACGCGGTCTCCGCTCTCGGCGTGGTAGTTCTGGTTCCGGTTCTGTT
>CAYNKU010000050.1:0-11506 GCA_964397865.1 uncultured Pirellulales bacterium
GAAGCCAAACGTGCTCTGGTGTTCGAACAGCCAGTTCTTGCCGGTGTATTTGCCGGTGCTGAAGAGGTAAATAGCAAGATTTTTGTAAATGATCGGCGGCATTTGCCGGTTCCAGCTCGGCGAGCCGGTAAAGGGTGTCTCCCAAATCTGTTCGCCCGTAGCGGCGTCGAGATATCGCAGTCGCGATTTTTCAATTCCGGCCTGAGGCACCAGAAGACGCTCTTTATTATAGAGCGGCGAGGTAAATGATATGTGTGCTCCGGGCCAATACTGGCGCCATAACAGTCGGCCGGTTTCCTGCTCGACCGCGAAGATTTGACCTTCGGCGGTGTGGGTGTACATCCGTCCGCCGCCGCACGTGGAAAAGTGCTTGGATGTGCCTTTGTAACGACGAACCCAGTTTATTTTGAAAGGCGGCTTCAACCCCTGCTCATTGACATTGGTATTTGCAAAATTGGCGAAGCTGGTATAGCGGTCGTATTCTGCGCCGGCGAGTTCGCTTGTCAGAGGACTTCTAATTTCCCATAACCGAAGGTTTTTTGAGGGTAGTGGTGCTTTGCCATCCGGGCCGAGAACATATAAATATCCGTCTTCGCAGCCGAAATAAATCTTGCCGTCACACACTGCCGCGGGAGCCGAAATTGCTCTGCCGAAAGCGGTCTTGAACGACCACACCTTACCGCTGCCGGAGAGCGGTACCACGTAGAGCCTGCCGTCCAGACCGCCGTATACGCCGTTATCGCGAAGAAGTATCGGCGCCGCGATCGAGGGAAAACCGCCCAAATACCGGGCCTCACCCGTCTCGCAAGTGTGTTTGCAGAAACCGAAATTCTCTTGCGGCCGACATCGGTATACATCTTTGCCTCTGATACTGACCGAAGTAAAACTCAACAGCCACGGAAGATTATTCCATGTTCTGGTTCCAGCGACGGCGTCTTTTACCAGTTTACCGTCGCGAAGACGAACCGTCTCCACCTCGCCTCTGTTGTCTCTGCGGTGCCACTGGCGGTAGACCGTGCCGTCCGCATCTATGCTCAACCCCAGTGTTACGGGGCTTTCTCTTTCAGCGGTTCTTAATAACCCTCTTCCGAGGTCCTCCTGACGAAACTTCGCACTGTCGCCGGTATCTTCGAGCCAGATAATTCTGCCGCCGGTGGGAACAACGAGCATATTGCCGTACGCCGCCAGGTTTCTCACGCAGCAAAACTGATCTTCCCATGTCACCCGCCTTTTTTTGTGCTCCAGCCAGTCTTTGCCGCTCCAGCGGTTCCCGTTGAAGCCCAGTATCTCCCTGACAAAATCCCACTTCCAGCAAATTGTTCCATTGGGTTCGAGGGCGTATATCTGTGAGCCAAGCGTTGCGAAATATACCCTGCCGTTGGATACGACCGGCGCGCTGAATATCGGTTCGCCGCAGGGGATCTTTTTGACAACGGCCCCACTGGCTGCATCCAGCACATAATAAGCTCCTGCCATTGTACCGAAGTGAAGGTAACCGTTTATCAACGCCGGCGATGAGACGTTGTTGCAGTTTGTTTTGCCGCCGTCGGTCGGGCGCTTCCATACGACTTGCATTTTCCCCGCATCGATACAAAAGGCCACTCCCGCGCCGTCCACTACATAAATCCGTCCGTCCGCAACGACCGGAGCCGTAAAGACCGCATCGGTCAGCCCAACCGCACCGACCAGCCCGAGCGGTGTGCCGACGCTTCTGTCAACTGCGTTGCCCGAATGATAGCTGTCATATTTGAATTGCTGCCAATTTTCGCCCGCCGCTGTAGCTGTAATCACCATCAAAAAAAGAACCGCCAATAACTTAACCCATATTCGCACACTCTTCATACTTTTCTCCTATGTTAAAAGTCTCCTGTTATTCGCGCCCGCATACCGGTAACGCACTTGCAACATACGACATACGACATACGACATACGAAATACGACATACGAAATACGACATACGATATACGATATACGATAAAAATCCAATTCTTTTGTCACGGTTTACCCGGGAAATCCGCGATCAATTAGCTTAATCCGATACCGGTTCGATATCCGCCGAGACAGCGGGTTTTTTGCGTTTGAACAGGTCTATATCCATCCAGTTGTTTTTCATGAATCGCCATCGGTTCGCCATACCGACGACGATAATACTCAGTGTCGCCGCGATCCAGGGGCCGTCTGGGCCAAGATGCGGAAAAAATGTAACTATCAAAAATCCACCCAGCCCAAGTATAAATATCGCACCTAAAGCCGAAATTATCGCAAGCCAAAGAGTATCACCGGCCCCCCGCAGAGCGCTGCCGTAAACTACCCTCGCCGCATGAAATATCTGGTAAATCGCCGCAAAAACCAATATCCCGACTCCAGCCTCGATCACCTTACTATCTGTCGACCAGAACCTCATCAGGCTGCTCCTGAAAATCAGAAAGCACACGCCGATAAAACCCATATATAAAAGACCGATTTTCAGACATATCCGGGTCTGTTTGACTGCCGCCTCTTTTTTCATCTCTCCGATTGATTTACCCACCGCCGCCGTCAATGCCCTGCCTATCCCCAGGATAGGCATCACGGAAACATTCGTCCAGGAGTAAACCGCACTCGTCGCCGCTGTCGCCTCCGTACCGAATTTCCCGACTAAACCAAAAAGAATCACCCCCCAAACCGAAACATTCAGCATCAATTCAAAACCTGCCGGCAGACCAACTTTTAACAATTCGTGCATCTTTCGAAAATCTAATTCCAGAGCGGAACGAGAATGAAAAGTCCTGTTAATATCACCGCCCATGAAAAAAGCCATCCTGATCCCGGCTCCCACTACTATCCCGATAAATGTCCCCCACGCCGCACCGGCTATACCCATCGCCGGAAATCCGAATTTGCCGAATATCAGTACGTAATTGGCGGCGACATTTACGACCTGCCCGCAAAGCGCCGCGTACATAGTGACCACCGGCCGGTGAATACCGACGAAAAACTGGCTGCTGCACCAGATAAAAACGCACACGAATTGTGCGTAAAGCATTATACGAAAATACACGACTTCCTTACCGATTATCTCCGCAGGCTGAGACATCATCTTGAATATCCACCCCGCACTTGGCCACATAATCGCCGCCACTACCAAAGAATACACCAAACCCATATAAATTCCCTGCCAGCAATACCCCGAGCAAGATTTGGTCTCCCCCCGACCAAGCGATTGGCTCACATATGTCGTTATACTTGCCGTAACCCCGATTGCGAAACTGCCAGGCAAAAAACTCACCATCCCCGCCGGCAATATAGCCGCAAGCGCCCCCGTACCAAGCCTCGACACCATAAACCTGTCAACAAACTGCATTACCGTAAAAGAAAGGTACATCACTATTATTGGAAAAGACAGCTTGACAAGGTATTTAATCGATGCTTCTTCTCCAGGCCCGGCTTGGGACTCAAAAATCGGTTTTTCCGACATCGGCTAAGACCCCTTTTCTGCTAAATTCAGCTTATCAAGCAGTGTCTCAGCCTCTATGCCCAGAACCTGCACTTTCTTAATCGGATTTGTCTTACCCGAAATTATACTTACCGCCCGCTTTTTAACCCCCAGCATTTTAGACAAAAACCCTATCAGCGATTCGTTCGCTTTGCCTTTCTCCGGCGGTGCCGATATCTTTATCTTCACCATCCCGTCGTGCAGACCGCAGATACCTTCCCTGCTGCTGCCCGGAACAATCCTGGCGGTGAACACAACGCCGCCCGCAACTTTATTGATTTTCAAAACCTTGAAGACCAATTAGATGTTTTCCTTTTGAAAATTCGAATTTTGAACATTCGAAATTGTTTCGAATTTCGTGCTTCGAATTTCGAATTTAACACAGTTGGGATTATTCATCCGAATATTCCCTGATATTTTCACCGACGGCCATCTGAACGTATTTTTCGATCTGCTCAGCGAGTTCGCCGAGGTTGGCTATCTGGAAGTCCTCATAATAGCCCGACGGCACGATTTCACCGTTCAAGGCCTTCTTGAATATCCTCACGCGTATAATCGCGGGCTGGTCGTCGGCCCTGCTGAAATCGCTGTCGGCATGTTCGGTCAGTTCTATCCGCCAGTTCTGGCTTATAAAGACAACACACTTGCCGGTAAAAACCGCCGTCGGAAAATAATCGCGTAATAGTTTAAGTGTTTCCATTTTTCACCGCGCCCTAATGGCCCTTTCATAAAAAATTTTTAGCCCCCCGCACTGCGGGGGGTTGTCTTTCCTTTACCCTGCACTTTTAGCCCTTATACACCCGAATCAACAAGCCGCAACCCCAAGCGCCCGAATAAAACACCTTCTGTATTCTGTGTTCTGACGTCGTCAAACTGACCGATTTCAAAGAAATCGGTCAGTTTGAGTTAATGTATCAGCTTGTGAAGGGGATAGGTGATGATGCCGGAGGCTCCGGCTCGTTTTAAGGCAGGCACAAGCGAGCGTTCGATTCTTTCCTCGATAACTACCTCTACGGCCGCATAGTCCGATTTGGCGAGGCTGGAGACCGTCGGGCTCATTTCGGCCGGCAGGATTTTTATTATGGAATCGAGGTCGTCTTTTTTAACGTTCATTTTCAGGCCGACCCTGCTGCGCGCATCGATGGCGGCGTTGAGCAGGATAGCGATATTCTCGATTTTTTCCCTCTTGAATTTATCGCCCCAGGCGTCCTTGTTGGCGATGAACCTTGTAGTGGAAGTTATGATCGTATCTATTACGCGCAGATTATTCGCCTTCAGTGACGAGCCTGTCTCGGTCAGTTCCACGATCGCGTCAACAAGGCGGGCCTTGACTTCGGTTGCCCCCCAGCTAAACTCGACCTTGACGTCGATATTTTTGTCGGCGAAATATTTTCTCGTCGCGTTCACAAGTTCGGTCGCGATTATCGCGCCGGCGAGATGCTCGGGTTTCGTGACTTTCGATTCGTTCGGCACCGCCAAAACCCACCTCGCGGGCCTGCTCGTTACCTTGCTGTAAGCGAGCTCGCAGACTTCCACCACGTCCGACCCGTTTTCGACGATCCAGTCATAGCCGGTTATCCCCGCGTCGAGAACGCCGTCGGCGACATACCTGCTCATCTCCTGCGCGCGAAGCAGTATAAGTTCGATCTGCTCATCATCGACAGAAGGCAGATAACTTCTTCGAGATTCGAAGATACGATAGCCCGCCTTGTCAAAAAGATCTATCGTAGCTTTCTGCAGACTGCCGGCCGGGATTCCCAGTTTCAATATTTTTTCTGGCATCTTGAAAAATGAATCCTTTCTTTTTTATCCTCTGATTTTGCTCTTCGCTCTTTATTTTGTTTTTTTAGTCTTTTTTTTGGTTTTTGGCGCTTTTTTCGTCTTTTTTGAACTTTTTTTCCTGGCGGTTTTCGCCCTCGTTTTCTTCTCCGCGGGTCTCGTCACAGCCTTCTTTTTCGCGGGTTTTCTGCTCGTTTTCTCTTCGAGGACCGAGTAATCCGACTCGCTTTCCTTGCGCAGCAGTGCGTAAAAATCGTACGCATTTTCCGCCGAAATCTGCCTCGCAAGGAACCCTGCTATGTCGGAATCTTCCGCCTCAGGGTGCACTAAACCGCTTTTTTTGAGAAATTCGATCATTTTTTCGGTCAGCGGTATCGCGTGACTATTCAGACTCGTCAGCATACAATAATCAATAGTAAAACCCGTGGCACCATCTATTTTTTCAAGCACCCCCCTTGCGGGACGTTTACCCATTTTTTTAAGAGACTGGGTGCTGATGGTATTGAATTTTTGAAATATCGCGTTAAGTACCCGCTTGACGGAATTGGCGATAGTTCTGGCGCCAAGCGTGTTTTTGCCGATGGCCTCGGCGATCTCCTCGATGAGCGAGACCCGCAGGTCGTTAAAATCGACGAAACCTGCGGCAATCCTTTCGGCGGCCGCATCGGTGTCGGCCTGAGTCATATTTTCGGCAATGGTGCCATAGACTACAGCCTCGGTCGGGTCGTCGTAATTTACGGGTTTTACCTTCGGATACTTTCGCTTGAGCGATCGATAGAGCTTAGCTATTTTTTTCGAGTATTCCTTACTGTTTTTCATACCTGTCCTGTGCAGTAATTTGAAACATTTTTCGAATTTATTTTTTCCGATACGAAGTTAATCAATCCTCCGGGTGGTTTGCGGGGTCGGGCTGCTTGATTTGCCTGGCCGCCTGCTCTATTATATTCATGGTTTCCAGAGTTTTTTTCAGGCTCTGATCGCTGTGGAATTTCAGGGTCGGGCAGAATTTGCTTTTAAGTTTTGCCGCCACGAGCGATTGAATCCTGTTTTTCGCGTGGTTTATAGCTATAAAGGTTTTTTGCTGGGTTTTCTCGTCGCTTCCGAAAAAACTCAGATAGACATCTGCACTTCGCAGGTCAGGGGCCATATCGATCTTTGTGACACTGACGAATCCCTGGATTCTCGGATCGCTGAGATGGTTGGTAATCGCGTCGCTTACGGCCTCTTTCACGACGCGGGCAACTTTTTCCTGTCTTCTTGTCGGCATACTAAAAGCTCCGGCCAAAAAGAGGTTAAAGGGTTCTGGCGACTTTTACGACCTCATAAAAATCAAAAATATCGTCGACCTTGACGTCGTCAAATTTTTCTATTTTTATGCCGCATTCGAAGCCGGCCTTGACCTCGTTGACATCGTCTTTGAAATGTTTGAGAGATTCTATATTTAGATTATCTCTGATTACGATGTTATTGCGTATCAGCCGTGCCATAGCTTTCTTTTTGACGACGCCTTCGTTGACGTAGCAGCCTGCTATCGTTCCGATCCTGGAGACCTTGAAGGTATTCCGGATAACGGCCCGGCCGAGCGATTCTTCCTTTTCTTCGGGTTCGAGCAGTCCGACCATCGATTTCTGGAGGTCCTCGGTGATCCTGTATATTATGGTATAAAGCCTTATATCTACGCCGCTGGTCTCGGCTATTCTGGTGACGTGTTCTTCGGCGACGACGTTGAAACCGATTATGATCGCATTCGAAGCCTCGGCAAGGAGGACATCGCCCTCGGTGATTCCGCCCGGTGAGGCGTGGAGGATTTTGACTTTCACCTCGTCGGTGCTAAGGTCCGCCAGATACTTTGTCAGCACGTCCACCGAGCCCTGAACATCGGCACGAATAATGATATTGAGTTCTTTGACATTTCCGGCTTCGATCTGGCTGAAGAGGTTATCGAGGGTGATCTGTGTTCTGCGGGCGAGGGTATTTTCGCGAGAGTGGATTTGATTTTCCTCGGCGGCGGCTTTTGCCTTGTTAATGTCACCGACGCTGTAAAATCGATCACCGGCCTGAGGGACGTCACTAAGGCCTGTTATTTCGACCGGCATTGAGCTTGCGGCGGTTTTTATGGTTTTGCCGAAGCTGTTTTTCATTGCCTTGATTCTGCCGTAGGAACATCCGGCAAGGATCGTATCGCCCTTGTTCAGGCAGCCTTCCTTTATCAAAAGCGTAGCGACGACGCCTCGCTGGGGCGACATTTTTGCCTCGACGACCCAGCCGGTGGCGGGTACGGTATCGTCGGCCTTTAATTCAAGCAGTTCGGTTACATAGTCGAGATGTTCGAGCAGATCGTCGACACCTTTTCCCGTAATCGCGCTTGTGTGGACGACCTCGGTATTGCCGCCCCACTCGGCGGGTGTGAGGTCGTGTTCGGAGAGTTGTGAATATATTCGATTGAGGTCAAAGCCGGGCAGGTCGGTCTTGTTTAACGCGATTATTACGGGCACCTCGGCTGCTTTTGCGTGGTTTATGGCCTCGATGGTCTGCGGCATAACACCGTCATCGGCGGCCACGACCAGTACGACCACGTCGGTCATGTTGGCTCCCCTTGCCCGCATGGCGGTAAAGGCTTCGTGGCCCGGTGTGTCGAGGAAGGTGACCTTTGTATCGCCGTGGGATATTTGATAGGCGCCTATGTGCTGGGTTATTCCGCCCGCTTCCGTTGCGGTGACGTGTGTGGAGCGGATCTTGTCGAGCAGGCTTGTCTTACCGTGGTCGACGTGGCCGAGCATAGTCGCGACGACGGAGCGCTTGGTAAGGTTTTCGTGAGGTCGAGATTCGAATTCCTGTCTTATCTGGTTTTCGAGAGAGGTTTTGCGTTCGACGGTCAGCTCGGTGCCGAGTTCGAGGGCGATAAGTTCGGCTACATCGGCAGCTATAGTTTGATTTGCCGTAGCCATTATCCCCTGCTCCATGAGTTTGGCGATAATTTCCGAGGATTTCGCGGCGAGAACGGCGGAGAGATCCTTGACGATAATCGGCTCGCTTATAGTTGCCTTTTCCGGTCTTGCGACAGGAGCCGCAGCGGCACCGCCGTGAGTTTTAGATGCGATTTTTCTGGTCGGCCTTACTCTCATACCTTCGCCGCCGGCGGCGCTTAGGCGAGCGCGTCTTTCTTCGATATCCCTTTGTCTTCTCTGGGTATCGAACTTCGATCTTTTTGCGATCTCGGCATTCCAGTCGGCGTCCCGGCCCGGTGTTCGTTGTTTGTGCTTTTTTGGGGGCTTTTTCTTATCTTTTGTTGAGCCGGTTTTCAGTTCGTGTTCCTTGGCTATCAGCGGTTCGGTAACAGGCTGGTCGTATCTTGCCCTCGATGGACGTTTGATCTTCGGTTTTCTCGGCGGTTCCGGTGCCTCGACGCGGACTACCTGGGGACCGCTTAGTACGGCGGGCTGCGGTTTTTCAAGCATCGGACCTGCCGGGACGATGGGCTTTGGTTTTTTAGGTTTGACTTTTTTCGGTTTCTTTTTAGCGGGCGGCTCGGCGACGGCGGCAGCGGCTTTTTCGGGCGCTTGTTCAGCGGCGGGAGGTTCTTTTGCTTGTGCCGCTTCTTCGCCGGCGGTTTCGACAGGGGCCTCGATTTTTTGGGCCTGGGCCCTTTCTTTGGGAGATTTTCTTTTCGGCTTCTTTTTGACGCGTACCTTTTTCAGGTCTACCTTCTTGGCGGTTTCGACGGTCGTAACATTTTCGCCCTCGCTGAACCATTCTCGAATGGTAGCGGCAAGTCCGGCGGAAATCGTCGCCATGTGATTTTTAATGTCCAGGTCCTCGTCCCGGCATTTTTTGATAATGGCGGAACTCTTTACGCCAAGCTCTTTCGCTAAAATGTAGACTCTTGTTGTGGCCAAGAAATTCTCCGATCGTTTTTATTTATCGTTTTCTTCGGCTGAAGTTGTTTCCTTTTCCAGAAGGTTCTGTGCCTGGATCTGTTTTGCTTCAGCGGCCAGACGTTTTGCGTCTTCTGCTGCGGCTTTGGTGAGCTTTGCGGCCAGGTCCGGGTCGATACTGATTTCGCTTATAAGGGGTTCGGCTCCGACGTCGTCGAGATCCATAACGGATATTACCCCGAGGGCGATGAGCTTATCAATTATCGTATCGTCCGCTTCGGGGACGTTTTTGACGCAGGCGGTCAGTCGCTCGATTCCCTGGTTATATTCGTCAGGAGTGAGGATATCTATATCCCAGCCTGTGAGCCTTGCAGCGAGGCGTACGTTCTGGCCGTGTTTGCCTATTGCCAGGCTGAGCTGATCTTCGTCGACAACGACGGTTGCCCTGCCCAACTCGAAGCAAAGGGCGATCTCGCTGACCTTTGCGGGCATAAGTGCATTGGTGATAAGCACCTGCGAGGATTCGTTCCAGCGGACAATATCTATTTTTTCACCGCCGAGTTCGTCGACGATATTTTTTATCCTGCTTCCGCGAACACCTACACAGGCGCCTACGGGATCGACTTTACTATCGAATGAGACGACGGCGACTTTTGTCCGGTAGCCTGCTTCTCTGGCCAGACCCCGGATCTCGATGATACTTTCGTTGATCTCCGGGACCTCGAGCTCGAATAACCTGCGGATAAAATCAGGGTGCGTTCTCGAGAGGATTATTTTGACCTGACTGGCGGCCTCTTTGACATCGAGTATCAGGCATCGGATCCTCTCGCCGGGACGGTGTGTCTGGCCCATTATCTGCTCGGATTTGGGCATAAAGCCTTCCGTGCGATGGTCGATATTGACGATGAGGGTTCCGCTTTCATAGCGGACGACCGAGCCGTTGACAATCTCACCTTTTCGGCGTATATATTCGGCGTAGATACTGTCTCTTTCGTCGGCCTTTATTTTCTGGATCATAACCTGTTTGGCGGTCTGGGCGGGGATTCGGCCCAATTGTCTCATATCGATCTGCTCGTTGTTCTTGAATGCGGTCACTTCGCCGGTATTGCGGTCGATATTCACAATTATTTCGCTCTCAGGGTCGCCGAAATGCTTCCTGGCGGCAGAGATCATAGCTTCTTCGAGATCGATGAAGATAGCTTCCCTGTCGATATTTTTGTCTCGTGCGATGTTGTCGACAATTCTGACTAATTCCTGATTCACCGTCTGCTCTCTTTCTCGTTAAAAACAAAAAAAGTGGAAACCTCGACAGCTTCCACTTCCCAGATCACGCCACGAACTCACGCAGGCAACAGCGATAGTTTGCACACCATTTACATCGGCCACCTCCTGGTGCAACTATCCGTACTTGCCTGCCTGCAATGAAGCGGAAACATCGGGTTCCAAGCCACCATTTGGACACAAGCGGAGCCTTGCAGGTTGGTAATTCGCCTACTCAGCACTTTTCGCTAATCCTGTTTAAAAGCATCGTCTCAAACCTTTACTAAAGTTTTGGCAGCCGTTAATCCTTACAAACGAAGCTATTATAGCCCCGGGAGCGAATCTGTCAACGGCAAGTGAGTTTTTTACAAAATTTCTATGATTTTTAGCTCAAATTCCGGGTAATGCCGGTTTTTCCAATAAAAGCGATTTTTTGTCTTTTCTGCACAAAACAGATACTTTCTTAGTCAAAAATTGTTCTTTTTGTGTGAATTTAGTCAAATTGAAACCCCTTAGATAATCGCCGGCGAAGCTGTTTTGTGACGGCGACGGCTAAGTGTAAGTCTTTACGAGAAAAGAAGTTGTGCTTATTACAGCAAGAGCCTTATTAAGGTACCGGATCAAAGCCTAAAGTGAGTTTTTCATTTTCAAAGGCGATTTTGCTGATGCGGATTTTTTTGTTATCGATAGTGAAAACAGGGTCGAAAGGCTCATTTTTGAGTAATGAGCGGGCAATTTTCGAATTGATATCGTCCGAGGGATTTTCTTTTGTCAGGGCCATATTCTCAAATCTTTTTTCCAATGCGGAGATAATAAGAGAGGTTGCCGGCACGGCGCCGATTTTTATTTTTTGCAGATTAAAGTTCAACATCGCATTGCTATCGATTTCCGGCCGGGCTTTGAGGGTGATAAAGGTTTCCATGCCTTTGATATTGGCGGCGCAGATAATGAGCACGCCGGTGGTTGAAAAAGAGACGGCCGGCCTCGAGAGGTGAATGCTGTCGGAAACCAGCGGATACTCGATGCGGGTGATGATGTCGTTAAGGCGGGGCTGGATTATGACCATCTCGAACGGTTGGCGTTTTTGCAGGCCGTTGTAAAATTGCGGGCCCAGTTC
>CAYNKU010000051.1:0-11448 GCA_964397865.1 uncultured Pirellulales bacterium
CAGGCCCCCGGCCTGAGATATGGAGAATAATCATGAAAAGTCAAATAACAAAATTAGCCGCCGCCGTAGTAATTGGTACTGTTGTCTTGTTGCCTTTAGCGTATGGAGCATCTAAGATAGTCAAATACTTCTTGGTTGATGATATTAAAATTGTCGTCAAGGACAGTAACAAAATCAAAACTGAACAGGATGCCCAGAATGCTATTCAAGAGTTTGGCAAACTTTACAGAGAAGGTAAAGCCAAAGAGGTAAAACCTGGTGTATGGGTAGTCATTCTTTCTAATGGCGAAGAATTTGCTTACAGTGGCAACAATCCTGAATGGGCGGGATTATCTCTTGATGAGAAGAATAAACTGTTGAAAGCACAAAATGATGAAATCCAAAAATTACGAGAAGTTGGTAATTTCGAACGAACTTTCATAAAAGAAGTTGAAGAAAATGGAGTAAAAATCCGGCTCTATGAAGATAAATTTATTCTTTCTAATGGTAAGGTCGTAAAAATGACGTTTGGTGAAGGTCGATCCCCCCAAAAAGACACCCAAAAACAGTAAGAATCAAACTTAACATGCTGCCTTCAAATGCCGGGGTGATTTAGCTCGGCCTTTTTACTCCAGCAAAAAAAGCAAAAGGTCGATGGCTTACAAAAGTCATCGGCCTTTTTCGTGCTTTTGGGCCCGCATTTCGTTAAAATTTCAGTAAATATCAAAAAGATTAGACTGAAATGGCCGTCTCAATTGTGTATTTAATGAAGGATGATCATTCCTGGGACAGCCGGCGAGGTGTAAATGCTCGAAGATAAATTGCTTTTATGGGAATTTAAACGCGGTTCAAGTGAGGCTCTTGAGAGAATTTACGATAAATACGAGGCCTATTTGATAACGGTTGCGACCGCTCTTTTAAATAACACTCATGCCGCTGAAGATGTACTACACGATTTCTTCATCTCATTTGTAAACTCGGCCGACAAGATAAAACTCAGCGGTAATTTAAAGGCGTATTTGGCCGTCTGTGTCGCCAACCTTGCCCGCAACAGGATCAAAAAAAGACAACTGGAACAGGCGAAATTAGATGATAAAGCCCAAATCGAGTCGGCAGATACTCGGCCGGATTTACTGGCGATCCAGAAAGAAGAAACCACCATACTCAACCAGGCTATCTCGCAACTGCCATATGAGCAAATAGAGGTTATTGTCCTTCACCTGCAGGGAAATATGAAATTTACACAAATCGCGAAATTAAGAAGTACTTCTGTGAATACAATCCGAAGCCGCTATCGTTACGGCCTGGATAAACTAAGAACACAACTGAACAGCGAGGCAATAAAATGAAATCGCTTAAAGATATTCAAAAACTCGCCAGAAAATTCAATGTCAAACCAAGACCAGAAATGCGGAGCAAGATTCTCGAAGAAGCATTAGAGATTCAAAGAAATCGAAAGCAGCAAAGCACCTCCGGTACTTATATATGGAGATCAATCATGAAAAGCAAAATAACAAAATTCGCCGCCGCCGCAGTAATAATCATCGCGGTACTTATCGGAATAAATCAGTTTGGCGGATCAATTGATGGGGCAAGTGTTGCCTGGGCGGAAGTTGCTGAAAAAGTTGAAAAAATCCGTACCTTTGTATGTCAACGAAAAGACCTGCAAAAAACTGCCGATAAAGACCAGATAGTTGAAACAAAACTGGTGATGTACAATTCAACAGAATACGGTAGCAGGATAGATTCATATAAGGGTGAAGATATACAAGTAATCACCTATACACTTCCAGCAGAGAAGGCGATTATTACTGTTATTCCTTCTGCACAAAAACATATTCAACGTCCACTGACCGAAGAAATGCTCAAAGAGATGGAGCAGAAGAGCCCCAGAGAAATGGTCAGACGTTTTTTTTCATTAGAGTATAAAGAATTAGGCCGCAAGATAATTAATGGTGTAGTAGTTGAAGGAATTGAAGTAAATGATCCAAGGGTTTTATCAGCCAATTTCCCCATTGAAAAAATAATAGCACGTCTTTGGGTTGATATAGAAACAAATCTACCTGTACTGGTGGAAACGGAAGTTATCGGTCAAGAGGAAAAATTTCAATTTAAAACCATTATTGATGAGTTTCAGTGGAATATTGCACTTGACGCAGAGATGTTTAAGCCTGATATCGGCATTGATGAGTCCTCTTCAGTAGCTGAGTTACTAAATGGTCCACGTATGCATTTATTTGCGGATGGTTCACAAGTTGATCTTGCTGAAGATGCTAAGATTAGATTGTACGATCGCACGAATAGAAGAGGATTTGAACATATAGCAGGAGAAATTGAGGTCGTTGTTAAGAAAGGTGTCAAGGAATTTGTCATAACAAGTGTATTCGGTACTGTTAAAGCCTTGGGTACAGTTTTTAAGATGGATATAGTTCGTGTGGATTCTACTAATTTATTAGCCGTTAAGGTTGAAGAAGGTGTCGTAGAAGTTAGTAATGCCAAAGGTTCGAAGTTAATTAGAGCTAACCAACGACTTACTGTTGAAGAAAATAAACCACCTTATGATTTTCAACAGGATGAAAATTTGCCGCCAAGATTAGTTGAACGAATTCAGGCAATGCTTGATGCGATGGAAAAAGGCGACAAATCCGCCTGGTTAGCAAACTTCAATACTAATGCGTTTTACGATTTAGCTAAAGGAAAAATCGAGTATGAACAACATCCTGACTGGTTTAGTGGTATGTCGCCAGATGATGCAAATCGTTTCAAGCAGGGGTTAGCAAACGTTAATAGCCCGGAAGAATTGAAAGAAATTATGATAGCTGATATAAGCGACAACATTTACAAGCTTTATGTTCGATCAGTTACATTAGACGAAGATGGCAAACACGCCATGGCTGTCTGTGTTAAAAAACAAGGACAGGCAGTAGGCTTCACACCACAGTGGACTTTTTTTGACGGAGACTGGTGGCAAACAGACGATTAAAACCACTACATTATGAATTCATCAGGACGGGTGGATTACTCGGCCTTTTTACTCCAGCCAAAAAGCAAAAGGTCGATGACTTATAAAAGCCATCGGCCTTTTAATATTATTAGCCCCCCGCGAAAAGCCGAGGCGCAAGTGCCAAAGCTTCCGCGAAGAAGAAAAGATAGATCAAAACTTAATCGAACTGAACAGCCACACCGATCCTCGCATACTGGACCATATCACTGCGGTCAACCCTGACCACCCGGCCGGCCTTTATGCGCGCAAAGCCGCCCTTTTCCTTCGCAAGCGATTCCGTGCGGGGAAAATTAAGCTCCACAACCTGATCCTTACGCACAGGCGTAGTCATAGGAACAACAAGGTAAACACCGTTCTTGCTTATGTTGGAGCTGCGCCCGTTAAAAAACCTGTTAGCATCCGGAAGCCATACACTCACAGGCCATGAAAGCTCCGTTCGGTTTTCTTTACGCTGTTCTACTAATGTTTCCATACTCGAATCTCCATCATTTAACATCATGTTCCATCAATAAATAAATGTATCGGCAATGTTAAGATGGATAGCTTAGGGTATTTGGTAAATTTTGAGCCTCTGGGCAAAAAAAAATCCCACCCCGCCCTTATCAGTCTCCTATCAGCTTTTTATCGGTACTTGACTTCTAAAATTTTCCCATTTTATCAACACAAAAAAATAAACACTGCCATTTACCACCTGCGGAAAATAATTTACAATCAGGACGATTCTTAAAAAAATTTCATAACCCCGCTTGCGGACAAGACCGACATAAGGTATCCATTGACGTACTATGCAGACAGAAATCTTGAAAATCGACCCCGCAAACCCCGATAAAGCGAAGATAAAAAAGGCCGCTGAAATCATCGACTCCGGCGGCCTGGTCGCCTTTCCCACCGAAACCGTCTATGGTATCGCTTCCCGCGTCAGCGATGACTCCCTCGCCAGGCTCGGAAATTTGAAAAACAGAACCCCCGACAAGCACTATACCCTCCATATTGGCCGTAAATCCGATCTTGCCGAATATCTGCCCCCTTTCGGCCTAAGCACCCAGAAACTCATCAAAAACACCTGGCCCGGACCGCTTACAATAGTATTCGAATTATCCCCCGCCGAAATTGAGAATCTCAAAAACGCCCTGCCCTCCCAGGTATTCGATAATCTATACAAAAATAATTCCATCGGTATCCGCTGCCCGAGTGACCCCATTGCCTCACTGCTGCTCAGCTCCGCCGAAAGTCCCGTCGTCGCGCCAAGCGCCAATATCTCGGGCCGGGCCCCTGCCGTAAACGCCGACGAGGTATTAAGTCACTTCAAAGACCAGATAGAACTGCTTATCGACGGCGGAACCTGCAAATACAAAAAAAGCAGCACCGTCATACGCATAGGCAGAAAACCTATGGAAATCCTTAGAGAGGGCGTCCTATCCCGGGAAAAACTCCAGCAGTATCGAATGGTCACCTTCCTGCTCGTCTGCACCGGAAACACCTGCCGAAGCCCCATGGCCGAGGCATTTTTCCGAAAATACCTCGCAGAAAAATTACAATGCGGCCTTGACCTCCTCGATCAATTCGGTTATAAGGTACGCTCTGCCGGCACAATGGGTATAGCTTCCCTGCCTCCGAGCGACGGATCTATAACCGCCTGTGCCCAAAGGGGTATCGACATTAGAAATCACCGCAGTTCGGCGATTTCTGAAGACCTGATACGGCAGAGCGATTTTATCTATGTTATGAGCCAAAGTCATCGGGAACTTGTCATCGCAATGAACCCCGAGGCGGCGAACAAGTGTATATTATTAGCGGAAAACGAAAATATTCCTGACCCAATAGGCCAATCGCAGCAGTTTTATAACGACTGTGCGGACAAAATAGAAATGGCTGTCAAAAAAAGAATTAGCGAGCTTATGATATGAAAATAGTAGTTGGCAGTGATCACCGCGGTTTCGAAGCTAAACAGCAGATAAAAGTTATAATCTCGCAATTGGGCCATGAATGCGTCGATATCGGTACAAACACTAACGAACCGGTAGACTATCCCGACCCCGCATACCTCGCCGCAACAGCCGTATCGAACAAAGAAGCCGACCGGGCAATACTTGCCTGCGGCACCGGCCTCGGAATGAGCATAACAGCCAACAAAATAAAAGGTATCAGGGCGGCGCTGTGCCACGATGAACTAAGCGCCCAAATCTCGCGTCACCATAACGACGCCAACGTACTCTGCCTCTCGGGCGATCTTATCGGCGAAGTACTGCTGAGAAAAATTGTCGAAGTCTGGCTCAATACCGATTTCAGCGGCGGCAGACATCTGAGAAGGGTAAATAAAATTACGGCCATCGAACAAGGACGCTCCCCACAGGAAATCACAAACAACAGCCAGAAATAAGCGGCCAGATATTCCGGGGTGATTCTCACGGAGTGAACACTACAGGATCGGGTCTTATCCGGCCGGCGACTCTCAAACCTTTGTGTGTTGCGACTTCGATTTGGACGCGATCTCCTCCAGGGCCGATTTTATCCTCTCCCGGCCGGCTTTCGTTTGAGTGCTTATAGCGGCGGTCAATGTCGAACCTATCGAACGAAGCTTCCTGAACCGATTCTCGAGCAGCTCGTCGACCCTCTGCCGTTTCAGAGCCGTCAGGGTCCTGGTGATATACCTCTCGACATTATAAACCGTATCATGCACATTCCTGTGCGCACCGCCCAAAGGCTCCCGAATAACCTCATCGACCAGGGCGAGCTTGTGCAGATCCCTGCTGGTCAACCTCAGCGCCTCAGCGGCCTTAGCCGCCTTTGAACCATCCCGCCAGAGGATCGCGGCACAGCCTTCGGGTGAAATCACCGAATAATAGGAAAATTCCAGCATCGCGAGCTTGTCACCCACCCCGATTCCCAAGGCGCCGCCCGAACCGCCTTCGCCGATAACGATACAGATCACCGGAACACGCAGCCGTGACATCTCCATAAGGTTCACCGCTATCGCCTGGGCCTGGCCTCGCTCTTCGGCCCCGATACCGGGATAAGCACCCGGCGTATCTATCAGCGTAACTATGGGAATATTGTACTTCTCGGCAAATTTCATCTTGGCGATAGCCTTGCGATAACCCTCCGGATTGGGACAGCCGAAATTACACGCGATCTTCTCCTTCGTACTCCTGCCCTTATTCTGGCCGACCACCAGAACTTTATTTCTTCCGATCTGCCCCAGGCCCGTTATAATAGCCCGGTCGTCACCGAAACACCTGTCGCCGTGCAGTTCGTAAAAATCCTTAACCATAAGATCAAGGTAATCGTTCAGCAAGGGCCTCTTCGGATGCCTGGCTACCTGAACACTCTGCCATGCGGTGAGATTCGAGTAAATCCTTTTGAGCTCTGCCACCTGGGCGCGCTGAAGCTGACGCCTCTCAGCCGAGTAATCGATACCCTTGATGGAACTTAGCCGAATAAGCTCAGCCATCTGGCTGTCAATATCCGCGACCTTCTCCTCGAAGTCAAGGTAGTCGCCCGCACTGATTTTATTTTTGATATCCTGCATTTTTACCTGTCGTCGAACCTCCCTGCCTCCATGGTATTTTAAGACTGGTCATAAAAAAATCCTGCCCGCTGCCGGCGAGCTGGACGCGCTTATTTCGCCATGTCCGTTGGCACTTTATGTATGAAACATAAAATACTAACAATTTAATCGCACAAATGAAAGAAAAAAATTGACATCCCTGCCGCCTTACTATACTTTTTATCTGTATCATTTTTATGATGTTTTCCTGTAAGGCTTTTCCTGTGAAAGACTTAAAACAAATAACCGTTATAGGTCTCGGACTTTTAGGAGGTTCTATCACACTCGAGGTTTTACGCTCGTTTCCCAGGGTAAAAGTCGTCGGCTACAGCCATCGCCCCTCAACACGCCAAAAGGCAAGAGATTACGCCCTCGCTACCGAAATCGTCGATGACATAACCGAAAGCGTATCAAACGCCGATCTGGTAATACTCGCCACGCCGATTTTCACATTCGAAAAGATATTCACACAGATCGCCGAAGCACTGCCCAAAGGCTGCATAGTAACCGACGTAGGCTCCACAAAAATTCTGCCGCATCGCTGGGCCGCTAAGAGATTGCCAAAAACAGTTCACTACGTCGGAAGCCATCCCATCGCGGGCTCTGAACAAAGAGGTCTTGAATTCGCCAGGGACGACCTCTTCGACGGCGCCGACTGCATCATAACAACAAGGCCCAAAACCAACAAAAACGCCTTTAGAACACTGAAAAATTTCTGGTCTCAGCTCGGCTGCCTCGTACAAACAATGACACCGGCCCAACACGACAAAACTTTTGCCGGCGTAAGCCATCTGCCGCATATAGCCGCCGTGGCGATAACAAATGCCGCTGACCCTAACCGGTTAAAATTCGCAGGCAAAGGATTCCTCGATACCTCGAGAGTAGCCTCAGGACCCGCGAACATCTGGACCGATATCCTGCTTACAAATATCAAAAACTGTGACTCCGGTATCGATAAACTGATCGACGAGTTGAAAAAACTGCAAAAAGCCATCAAAAAAGATGATAGAAAACAAGTTGAAACACTGCTCGAAAAAGCAAGAGCCAAACGGACGGCTCTGATAAATTATAAGATCAAGAAAAAGGAATTGATATTGTGAAGCAGTGGCGCTTCGAGGTTTTTAACAGGGCCGGTTCCGACGATGTCCACGGCAGCAGCGTTTTAGAAGATATCAAAGAGCTTGGCATCGAATCCGTCCAGGCGGTCCAGTCGGCAAAAGTTTTTCTCATCGAGGCCGATTTCGATAAAGATTTCGCCCGGAGAATCGCCGCCGAACTGCTCACAGACCCGGTCTGCGAAGAGTTCTATATCGGCAGAAGCGGCGCACCGGCAGGCCTTGCCAAGGCGACCCTCATCGAGGTTCATCTCAAAAGCGGCGTCACCGACCCCGTCGCCGAATCCGTAATGGCCGCCGTCGCCGATATGGGGAAAACCTGCCAAATCGTTCGAACCGCTAGAAAATACATCCTCTTAGGCGATATAAGCCGCAACCAGGCCGAAACTATCGCAAAAAAGATCCTCGCCAACGACTGTATCGAAGACGTAATAATCGGCGACCAGGCCGAACCGCCAGGCCCGCATCTAAAACCTTATGAACTAACCCCTATCACCTGGCCCATACGCGAACTCGACGACGATGCACTAATCGCGCTTAGCAAAGAAAAAGATCTGTTCCTGAACCTCGTCGAAATGCAGGCGATCCAGGATTATTACAAGCAGCTCGGCCGTGAACCCGCCGATATCGAACTCGAAACACTCGCACAAACCTGGAGCGAACACTGCGTACACAAAACGCTCAAAAGCTCCATAGATATGTCGATAGACAATGAAAACCTGCACTTCGACAATCTCTTAAAGGAAACCGTCTTCGGGGCCACGAAAAAACTCGCGAAACCCTGGTGCATCTCCGTCTTCGACGACAACGCCGGCGTCGTGGAGTTCGACGACACCTCGGCCGTATGCTTCAAAGTCGAAACACACAACCACCCCTCCGCGCTCGACCCTTACGGCGGCGCCGCCACCGGCATAGGCGGTGTGATCCGCGACCCAATGGGTACCGGCATGGGTGCAAAACCAATCGCGAATACCGATATCTTCTGCTTCGGCGAACCCGATATACCCGCCGAAAAGATTCCCAAAGGCGTCCTGCATCCGAGGAGAATAATGAAAGGCGTTGTCTCCGGCGTCCGCGATTACGGCAACAGGATGGGAATCCCAACCGTCAACGGCGCGATCTATTTCGACAACAGGTACCTCGCGAATCCCCTGGTCTTCTGTGGCAATATTGGCCTGATGGATAAAGACAAATGCTTCAAGCACCCGCGAAGCGGCAACCTGATCCTCGTCGTCGGCGGCAGAACCGGTAGAGACGGTATACACGGCGCGACTTTCTCAAGCGGCGAAATGACGCACGAACACGAAACTATCTTCTCACACGCCGTACAGATCGGCAACGCCATAACCGAAAAGAAAATGCTCGATGTGTTGCTCAAAGCCCGTGACCGCGACCTCTACGAAGCCATCACCGACTGCGGAGCCGGCGGACTAAGCAGCGCCGTCGGAGAAATGGGAGAAAAACTCGGCGCCGAAGTCAACCTCGAAAAAGTGCCCCTCAAATACGCCGGACTCAACTACACCGAAATATGGATATCCGAAGCGCAGGAAAGAATGGTCATCGCCGTAAAACCCGAAAAACTCGACGAAATCATGAATATCTTCGACGATGAAAATGTCGAAGCAACTGTCATAGGCCGATTCACCGACGACAAAAAATTGACACTGAAATACAACAATCAGATCGTCGGCTCTATCGACATGCAATTTCTCCACCACGGCGTACCGAAATACTCAAGAAAAGCTGCCTGGACAACTCCCGACTTGCCCCAGCGGCGAATCCCGCAAAAAGACAACTACAACGACGACCTGCTGCGGATACTCTCCTGCTATAATATCGCGAGCAAGGAATGGGTCATCCGTCAATACGACCACGAAATCCAGGGCTCTTCCGTTATCAAACCACTTACCGGCGTAAATAACGACGGCCCTGCCGACGCGGCTGTAATAAAACCAAAATTCAACTCCGATAAAGGCGTCGCAATAAGCTGCGGTATGAACCCCCTATACGGCGACATCGACCCATACTGGATGGCGCTGGCCGGCATCGACGAAGCGATAAGAAACCTCATCTGCGTCGGCGCACGCTTCGACAGAATATCACTGCTCGATAACTTCTGCTGGGGCAACTGCTCCAGGCCCGAAACTCTCGGAACATTAGTTCGTGCCGCCCAGGCCTGCTACGACGGCGCGATCGCATACGGATCGCCATTTATCTCCGGCAAAGATTCTCTCAACAACGAATTCCAATGCGACGACGGCTCACAGATATCCATCCCGCCCACGCTTTTGATAAGCGCGATGTCGGTCATCGACGACGTAAATAAATGCGTAACTTCCGACGCCAAGAAACCCGGCAACCTGCTCTTTATCGTCGGCGAAACAAAAGACGAACTCGGCGGCTCACACTTCTATAAAATCCACGACCAGATCGGCCCCAACGTCCCCAAACTCGACCTCGAAAAGGCCCCTAAGATCGCCCGAAAGATCGCCGAAGCGATTGATTCCGGCCTGGTCGCAAGCTGCCACGACTGCTCCGAAGGCGGACTTGCCGTAGCACTGGCGGAGATGGCGTTCGCCGGTTCTGTCGGAATCGAAGCCAACCTAAACGCTCTGCCGAAAAGCCCCGACTGCTCCGACGTCGACTCACAACTGTTCAGCGAATCGAACAGCCGTTATATAGTCGAGATCGAACCTGAGAATTACGACTCCTTTGCGAAACTGATGCTCAACCTGCCTTTCGGCCAGATCGGAAAAGTAACAGACGAAAAAACGCTCGTCATAAAATCCTGTCTCGGAAAAACCGTTATAAATCTCGACCTCGACAGTATGAAACAAGCATGGCAAAAAACGTTTAACTGGTAATCTCAAAAAGGTACACCTATGACACAAGTAAATGCTATAGTCCTGCGGGCCGCCGGTATCAACTGCGACTGCGAAACCGCCCATGCCTTGGAACTCGCCGGAGCAAACGCCCGGCAAATCCACATAAACAGCATTATCGAAAACAAAAAACAGCTCGATGATTTCCAGATACTCGTCTTTCCCGGCGGCTTTAGCTACGGTGACGACGTCGCAGCCGGCAAGATCCTCGCGAATCAGATCGTCCACCACTTAAGTGAACCCCTTAAAAAATTCATCGAAGCCAGTAAACTTATCCTCGGAATCTGCAACGGCTTCCAGGTCCTCGTAAAAGCCGGCATCCTCCCGGGCGACGGCTCCGCCATAGGCTCCCAGGAATCCGTAACCATAACATACAACGACAGCGGAAAATTCGAAGACAGATGGACCTGCCTCGCCCCACAAACCGACAAATGCGTCTTCATCACCCCCGAAAGACAAATCTACCTGCCCATCGCGCACGGCGAAGGAAAAGTCGTCACCCAAAACCCCGACACCCTCGAACAACTAAAATCCAATAGCCAGATCGCCTTCAAATACGTCGACGAAGCCGGAAACGAAGGCCCCTTCCCGATAAATCCCAATGGCTCGGTCGATTCGATCGCGGGCCTCACCGACACCACCGGCCGGGTTTTGGGCCTTATGCCGCATCCGGAAAGGTTTGTTCGGCCGACGCAGCATCCGAGATGGACACGAATGGGTAATGAAGTGGATGCTGATGGAATGACGATATTTAACAATGCCGTGGGATTTATAAAGAAAAACTTCTAAAACTCATCCGCCTGCCGAGACAAATTCTCTTGCAATTATTCTCTTTTATAAGTAAAGTAATGCCGTAATTGAAACTTTCGGGCCCGTAGCTCAGCGGTTAGAGCAGTGGACTCATAATCCATTGGTCGTAGG
>CAYNKU010000052.1:0-5640 GCA_964397865.1 uncultured Pirellulales bacterium
CACGCTGTCATAGCGATGATGGCGATGAAGATGGGTAAGCACGTTTACGTTCAAAAACCTCTGACGCGGACGGTTTATGAAGCCCGGATGCTCACCGAGGCGGCGCGTAAATACAAGGTTGCGACCCAGATGGGCAACCAGGGTCATTCCGGTGAGGGGGTTCGGCTGACGTGTGAATGGATATGGGACGGCGCGATCGGCGATGTTCGAGAGGTTCACTGCTGGACGAACAGGCCTATATGGCCACAGGGTATTGATCGGCCCGGCGAGGTTCAGTCTGTTCCTGGTACGCTGGACTGGGATTTGTGGCTTGGGCCCGCACCTTATCGTCCTTATAATTCCGCTTATGTGCCTTTCAAATGGCGAGGATTCTGGGATTTCGGTACCGGTGCTTTAGGCGATATGGCGTGCCACGTTCTGGACCCGGTATTTTCGGCGCTCAAGCTTGGCTATCCGACACAGGTTGAGGCCAGTTTCACCAAGTGCAACGAGGAGACGGCGCCTCTGGCATCGATTATTCATTACAAATTCCCCGCCAGGGGCGATATGCCGGCAGTGAAGCTTCACTGGTACGACGGCGGACTGCTGCCGGCCAGGCCCGAAGAGATCGAGTCCGGAAGAAGGCTTCCGCAGAGTGGAACAATCTTTATCGGTGACAAGGGTAAACTTATGTGCGGTACTTACGGCGAAAGTCCGCGGATTATCCCTGAGGCAAGAATGAAAGAATACACCCGGCCCGAAAAAACTATTGCCAGAATCGACGGCAATCACGAGCAGGACTGGGCCAAGGCCTGTAAGGGCGGCAAACCGGCGTGCTCTAATTTCGATTATTCCGGGCCTTTGACCGAAACAGTAGTGATGGGTAATCTTGCAATCCGTTCCGGACAAAAGCTCGACTGGGACGGGGCCAATATGAAAGTGACAAACGTTCCTGAGGCGAACAAATATGTTCACTACGAATACCGTCAGGGTTGGACTATATAATTAAGGGGTTGTTTTATTAGAATAAAGGAGAGAAGCAAGATGTCCAAGACTAAAGTTTTTGTGGTGGTTCTGCTGGCAGCGGCGGTTACACTACTTGGCTCCTGTGCGAGTACGTACTCGAAAAAGTGCGGCTCCAAAGCCGACAAGTGCGGCTGGCGGCTCGGAATGCAGACTTATTCGTTCAGGGCATATACTCTGTATGAAGCCATCGACAAAAGTGCTTCTCTGGGTTTGAAATATATCGAAAGCTATCCGGGCCAGAAGCTCAGCCCCGATAAGCCGGATGTAAGGTTCGGGCACAGGATGCCTGTGGAGTTGAGGCAGGGGGTTAAGGACAAACTCGCGCATGCCGGTATAAAAAATATCTGCTACGGTGTTACAGGCTTTAGAAACGATGAGAGGCAGTGCCGGCAGGTTTTTGATTTCGCCAAGGATATGGGTATCGAGATAATCACCGCCGAGCCCAACGGTCTCGCATTCGATATTATTGAAAAGCTCTGCAAGGAATACGATATCAAGGTCGCCATTCACAATCATCCCAAACCCTCCAGGTATTGGAGTCCTGATAAAGTATTAGCTCATATCAAAGGCAGGGATAAGAGAATCGGTGTATGCGCCGACACCGGTCACTGGATGCGTTCGGGTCTCGATCCTGTGGAGTGTCTGAAAAAACTCGAGGGCAGAATCATCAGCCTGCACTTTAAGGACCTAAACGGATCCAATGATCCCAAGGCTCACGATGTGGTCTGGGGCACAGGCACGGGTAATGTAAAAGCCCAGCTCAGGGAACTCAAACGCCAGGGAGGCAATTACGTCTTTTCAATCGAATACGAGCACAACTGGACGAATTCCATGCCTGATATAAGAGAGTGTATTGACTGGTATAAAAAGGCCGTAAAGGATTTATAATTGACTTTTATGACGAGCCCCTGAATTGACATCTGAAATTCTTTGCCGGGATTAAAGCCGGAATCGATGGTTGCCGGTTATCATTCAGGAGGTATAAGAATGCTTATAAGAACAGCTTTCCTGCAGGTCTTTATAGCTGTTTTGTTTGCTTTCTGCGCCTCTGCCGCCTGGTCGGAGGTGATACCTCTTAAAAAGGCTCCTGCGGCGGATATTTTCGATAAAGCCGATGCCGAGAGCGGACAGAGCGAATGGCAAGAGCTTTTTAACGGCAAAGACCTCACCGGCTGGGATGGGGATCCGCGTTTCTGGTCGGTAAAAGACGGCGCCATTCACGGCGAAACGACCAAAGAGACTCCCGCCCCGAACAATACGTTTATCATTTGCCGAAGTACGACGCTGAAAGACTTCGAGCTTCGATTGAAATACCGCATCAGAAACGGCAACAGCGGCATCCAGTACCGCAGCAGCGAGTTTGACAGATGGCGGATCCGCGGCTATCAGGCGGAAGTTGAGAACAATCCAACCAAGAGGCCGCTCGGAAATTCGGCGGGCTTTCTCTACGATGAAAAGGGCAGAGGGGAGCTGGCAATGATCGGGGAATTCGTCGTAATCGATAAAACCGGCGATAAAAAGATTGTTGGAAATGTCAATACCCGCAAGGAACTTCTCGAAGCGAAGTATCATAATGACGGCGACTGGAACGATTATGTAATTATCGCAAGGGGCAATCACTTTGTCCATTATCTAAACGGCTACAAGACCGCGGACGTTATTGATAATGATCCCAACGCCGCCCGTGAGGGTTTGCTGGCACTGCAAATTCACTATGGCAATCCAATGGCGATGGATTTCAAAGATATCCGGGTAAGACATTTAGACGAGTATCCCGATACCAGGTGTTTGTTTAACGGCAAAGACTTAACAGGCTGGGTGGCAGAGGAGGGCACCTGGGTGGCCGAGCCTGATGGCGTTCTCCAAGCCAGGAGCGGAAAGAATATCTGGACAGAAGAAGCGTTCGAGGATTTTATTCTCGATCTCGAATTCAAGGTAACCAAAGGGACCAACAGCGGCGTGTTTCTGCGCAACCTCGATAATAAAAAATGGAAGCATCACGGGATGGAAATTCAGATACAGGATTCCTATGGTAGAGAACCAGGCAAACATTCCTGCGGAGCGCTTTACGATTGCCTCGCGCCGGCCGGCAATATGGTCTATCCTCCGGGGCAGTGGAACCACTTGCGAATAATCGCGAAAAAGAACCTGCTTGATGTGGTGATGAACGGCGAAAGGATTTTGACGGCCGATCTGGACCTCTGGACCCGGCCGCATTTGAATCCTGACGGAACGAAAAACAAGTTCCCCGTCGCGTTTAAGGATGTGCACCGCCGGGCGGGGTATATCGGCTTCCAGGGAAGGCACAATGACAATCAGCCGATATGGTATCGAAATATAAAGATTACTCCTTTGAAAGATTAGTTGTTCAATTACAATAAGCTATTATTTACACTTAATTTAGGGAGATTAATATGAAAGGCCAGAACACTTCTTCCGGTCGTGAAAAACAGCAGCTTTCCCGGCGTGATTTTATTCGCGGTACTGCCGCGGCGATCGGCGCATTTACTATTATACCAAGACACGTTCTCGGCGGTAACGGTCATACTCCGCCCAGCGATAAGCTCAATATAGCGGCGGTAGGCGTAGGCGGCAAGGCCGAATCGAATATAAAATCACTCGCCGGCCTGGGCCAGAACATAGTCGCCCTTTGCGATGTCGATGACACCCGAGCGGCGAAAACTTATGCCCTTTATCCTGATGTCAAAAAGTATCGCGATTACCGGGTAATGCTCGACAAGCAAAAAGATATTGACGCGATCGTTGTAACTACGCCCGATCATATGCACTATCATATCTCAATGACGGCAATGAAGCAGGGCAAGCACGTTTACTGCGAAAAGCCTTTGACGCACAGTATCGCCGAGGCGCGCGCTATGGCCAAGGCCGCCCGCGAAGCCGGCGTCGCGACGCAGATGGGTAACAGCGGCCAGGCTTCGGAAAAGACACGGCTGGTGGCTGAATGGATCGCCGACGGCGCGATCGGAACGGTTCGTGAAGTTCACGACTGGACGGACAGGCCCTATTGGCCCCAGGGGATCGACAGACCGGCCGAAACTCCGCCTGTGCCGGCAACGCTCGATTGGGACCTCTGGCTGGGCTGCGCACCACAGAGACCATTTAACCCCATTTACCTGCCCTTTAACTGGCGAGGCTGGTGGGATTTCGGTACGGGCGCTTTGGGTGATATGGGCTGCCACAGCTTCGATCCTATTTTCAGGGCGCTGAAGCTCGGGCATCCGACCTGCGTAGAGGCGTGTTCCACATATAAACGCAAAGTAAGCGATGAAACTTTCCCGCACGCCTCGGTTGTCCGTTATCAATTCCCGGCCCGCGGCAATATGTCTCCGCTGAAACTGACCTGGTATGACGGCGGCCTAAAACCGGCAACGCCGGAAGAGCTGGAAGATAATCGCAAACTCGCAAAGACCGGCATAATGTATATCGGCGATAAAGGTAAAATGCTCGATGGAAGACTGATACCGGAAACCCGGATGCAGGAATACAAAAAGCCGGCGAAGACACTGCCGAGATCGCCGGGTCATTACGAAGAATGGATCCGGGCGTGCAAAGGCGGTGAGCCGGCCGGTGCCAACTTCGATTTCGCGTCGATGGTTACCGAGGTCGTATTATTAGGCAATATCGCGCTTCGCTACAGGGAAAAACTTTACTGGGATGGGGCAAATATGAAAATTACAAATATCGATGATGCTAACCAGTATCTTAACTTCGAATATCGTGACGGCTGGAAAATTTAGCTTGTCCTTGATCGGAAGGAATATAGTAAATGAATAAAAATACGAGCCTGAATTTCGTTTTATCGCTGACTATTACGGTTTTTTTAAGCCTTTGTTTTGTTGGTTCAGCTTTTGCAGGCGATGGCAAATATGTGATACTTGATGTTGAGAATCCCGAATTTCACTACAATGAATTATTTCCAGCCTTTGAAACATATCACAGCCCGCGTATCTGGAAACTCCGTGAAAGATATAATTTAGACGCCGTCGTCGAGGGCGAAACCGATGAATTCAAGAGGATCATGCTGCTTCGCAACTGGATATACTCGAATATAGAAATTGAAAACCGCAATCCGACTATTGCCCGTGAGGATACTTTTGCCATACTCGATGCCGCTCTTAAAGGCGGGCTTTTTCACTGCACGCATTTTAGCCTGGTTCAGCATGCGATCCTCAACAGCTACGGTTATGTCTGTCGCAGACTCGGTGCCGGACCCGGGCTAAAGACCAACGGCGGCCATCACGGCGTTAACGAGGTATGGGTCAACAAATTCTGCAAGTGGGTCCTAATCGACGCGAAATATGACAACCACTTCGAGAAGGACGGGGTTCCGCTGTCTGCCCTTGAGGTGCGCGACGAGATGTGGAAAAACGACGGCAAGGACGTCAAGGTCGTTGTCGGGCTCGACAGAAAACCCGATACCATAAATCCCGAAACCGGCAAACCCAATGTCGTCGCGGGGCCGCATATATATCGCTGGTGCAGCTGGGAACCGGATACCAACCGTTTTACCGCATACCCGGCCCATACCAATCTGAATCTTATAATGTTCGAGGATGATATCTATCGCAACAATACCTGGTACCGCGGCGGCAGGCCTCACTGGGCGTATAATAC
>CAYNKU010000052.1:5740-8148 GCA_964397865.1 uncultured Pirellulales bacterium
CTCTTCGGCGTAACAGGCCCCGAACATCGAATTGAGATAGAATGGCAGGAAAACTAACGAAAAAGTCCGTTTTAACTTTATCCATCGTAATTTTTTCAGGTCTGTGGTGCATTTGCCCGGCAGTGGCCCAAGACGGCAGGTTCGTGGTGCTGGATGTTGACAATCCTGAGTTTCATTATAATGAGTTATTTCCGGCCTTTGAGGATTATTACAGTCCGCGGATATGGGAGCTTCGAAGACGCTATAATTTAGACGCCGTTGTTGAGGGCGAAACTGATGAATTCAAAAGGATCATACTGCTTCGCAACTGGGTATATTCGACTATAGAAAAAAGTGACTACAATCCAAATGTTACCCGGCTGGAAACCTTTGCGATACTCGATGCCGCCATGAAGGGCTGCCGATTCCACTGTACACATACAAGTATTGTTCTCCATGCGGTACTGAACAGTTATGGTTATGTCACGCGTCGACTCGGCTGCGGTGCGGGGCTTAAAACCGACGGTTCTCACCACGGCATGAACGAGGTCTGGGTAAATAAGCTAAGTAAATGGGTGCTCGTAGATGCCGAGTATAACTGCCATTATGAAAAAGACGGCGTGCCCCTGTCTGCTCTTGAGATTCGCGACGAGGTCTGGAAAGACGGTGCGAAGTCAGTCGTTCTTGTAATGGGCCCGGATCGCAAAGCAACCAGGGTCGATACCGAAAAGCGAAGATGGGCCGACCCCTGTGTCTATCGCTGGTGCAGTTGGGAGCCTGATACCAACCGTTTTACTGCGTACCCGGCTAGTGCACGTTTGAGCCTGATAATGTTCGAGGACGATATCTTCCGTAATAATACATGGTACCGCGGCGGCGGCAAACCTCACTGGGCGTATAATACACCGCACCTTATTACCACTACTATACGAGGCTGTATCGAGTGGACACCGAATGTGATTCGCTCCGAGGTAAAGATCAAAAATAATTCCGATCTTGTTACCAGCCGAATAGGCAGCGGACGCGGGCAGATGAAGGCTTACGAATCGCAGATAAAAGGCGACAGTGCGGTCGTGTTTCTGGTCTCCTTCACGCCTAATTTCAAGACCTACCAGGTAAAAAAAGGCGACGGCCAATGGCTCGACTGCGGCGAAGTCATCGAGGTGCGCCTCAAAAAAGAGCTTAATCGTTTCACCTTCCGGACGGTTAACCTTTTCGGCGTAACAGGGCCCGAACATCGAATTGAGATAGAATGGCAGCAGAATCAATAAGGCTGTTTATAACGTGTATCGGGGTGGTTACCGGATGAGTCTTTGTCTGCACCATGGGCAATAGTTCCAGAAGGTTGAATCTACGGACCAGCCGCATTTGGTGCAGATTTCGGGGAAGGGTTTTTCCTGCCAGGGCCGACGAATTTTTCTATGGCACCAGGGGCAGTATCGCATGAATCTCATGATTCGGCCTCGGCAGTATTTGCACCGGCTGTGATACTTTATCCCCTTTGTATGGGTTGTAAGAGGCGATTTGAATCCCGGGCTGTAGCACCAGGGGCAGAAACGCCATTCGGGCAGAACGCCCCTGTGGCAGTAGGGGCAAACATGGCTAAAGGCGGTGGTTTTATCGAAGCGGTTCCGATCGCTGCCGCACCAGGGGCAGATAAGCATACTTTCACTTATCGGCTCGGAGCATTGTGAGCATTTCACGGTAACGGGAAAAATTTTGCTGTATCTTTTCAGGAACGTTTCACTTCTCAGACGCCGCCAGTTGAGGTTTTGGTTTTGTTCGACTTTCTGACTTATTTGGTTTTTCATATTTTTAGGCAGCGCCTCGAGTAATGCTTCGAGCATTTTGCCCGCGTTTGGAAATCGTTTTTCAGGCTCGACAGCCAATGCCTTTCGCATGAATCGTACCATCGCGGTGTTTGTTTTTTCTTTGAGGCGTTTGTATCCTTTCATCGGCCAGCGGAAGGGCCATTTGGGCAGTACGCCGGTGATATATTCGTAAAGCACCAGCGCGACCGCGAAACAATCGCTTCGGTACGTCGGTCGGCCGAAAGCCTGCTCGGGGGCGACGTAGCCGGGGGTGCCGTAATCTTCTATTGTCGATGGTCGGCCTTTTATCCTGATGCATATTCCGAAGTCACCGAGTGCGACGGTTTTGTCGGGGAAGATGAAAATATTCGAGGGGGTGACGTCGCAGTGTACGAGGCGATGGCGGTGAGCGTATGCGAGGCCTTCAAGTACCTGAATAATAATCGAAGTAATTCGTCTTACGGACATGGGTTTGGGGCAGTCACTCAGGGTGCCGGCGGATAGTTCCGTAGCGAGGACGGTGTAGCCGTTGATTATATCGGCGTTTTTCATGGATAGTATATTAGGGTGCCGCATTCTCGCGACGTGGCGAACTTCACGCAATATGTTCTGGCTGTC
>CAYNKU010000052.1:8248-11433 GCA_964397865.1 uncultured Pirellulales bacterium
TAGGGTGCCGCATTCTCGCGACGTGGCGAACTTCACGCAATATGTTCTGGCTGTCGCGCCGGCCTGTTTTGTCGGCCAAGGGTATCTTCAGTGCTACCCATATACCCTCGACCTGATCTCTTGCTTTCCAGACCTCGCAGCTGCCTCCCGCCGCAATGAATTTTTCGAGCCGGTATTTACCGAGGCAGTTGCCTCGTTTGAGTTTACTGTTTGACGGCTGAGAAGCTGAATTTCCACTGCTCGAATCGAACATTTTTCCGGTATCCTACAGTTGGTCGCACGCGTATACCTTATGACGATACTGCCGCGGTATCATCGCATTGCTACAGTCCGGAATTATATTATATAATCGGCAAAATACTATCCTAATAAAAAACCCCCGGGCTGTCCGGCGGGGCCGAGAAAAGCCTGTCATTCGGGCGGTAATATTTATTTTTTAAATCGGGAATTTTCTGTTGACGGCTCGCGGGCAAATGGCTAAAAGGTCTCATCGGTATAAGACTTTTGGCTTCAGCGGAGTCTGCGGTTTGGGTTCAACGGGTAAAGGCGGTGAATTATTTGTGGCTGTAAACTCTTTAATATAAGATATTTAAGAAAGAAGTTGACACCCATTTGAGCGAGTGGTTTAATTTATAAGACTATCGTTCAGTATGGGGGCAGTTTAGTGCGGGCAACTCGGGCGGTTGGCGGCGCAGGTCAGGGGCTGATTGTATAAGAGATTGTCGGCGAGGCAACTATCTTTTTGAGCCCGGACAATTCCGGCGGTAAATCGCCGGGCAATTTTGAACAGGCAGGCGGTTAGGGCGTATATTGGATGTCGTGCGAATGTCGAGGTGGTAGAAATGAAGAAAAGAACCAACAACATCAAGCCACTTACAAAAGCGGATATAAAAAAGTTCGAGCAGATGCTTCTGAAAAAGCGGAGCGAGATACTCGGAAATGTTCTTACAATGGAGGATGAAACGCTTAGAAAACCCAGGAGCGAACTGTCGAATATGCCCATACATATGGCTGACGTGGGTACGGATAACTACGAGATGGAAAACACACTGGGATTGATGGATAGCGAAAGAAAACTCCTGATGGAAATTGACGACGCCTTTGAGCGCATTGAAAAAGGTACTTACGGTATCTGCGAAGGTACGAACCAACCAATTCCAAAACAGCGCCTAAAGGCGATACCCTGGGCACGTTATTGCGTCGCCTATGCGGACCTGCTGGAAAGAGGGGTTGTCCAGAGGCCGGCTATGCCCGAAGAAATGGAATTTCCCGATGAGAATTTCGGCGACCTGGACGATGACACAGGCAATCTTTCCGAAGAAGATTAGATTTATGCATATGAATTCCGCAAAGTAGATTATTTTCACCTGCTCTACTGTTCAAACAATCTACTGCTCTGGGATTTTATCTATAAACATCACACAAACGGTAAATTACATCGGCAAGGTGGCGCAATGTTAAAGATATAGACAAGTTTCAAAGCGTAAAATCTTACAAAAACCGCGATAACTGCTGAAAAACCGCGAAATATCTGCAATATCGGACTTTGGCACATCAATTGCTGCATATAACCGCAAAACAGTTGCGATCTAACGTTAGATTGCACAGGGCAGGTATTTGTTTTTCAGAAACGGGACAAGAACAATGCGAAAACCAAAGTCAATGGCGGTGGTTGCAATTTTAATATTATTTCTCATCTTTGGCAAAGTGGTATTTGCGGATAAAAGTATTAAGCCTGATAAACATCAGCCAATATGCCTGAATATGCTTCATGGTACTATTGTACATACTGGCGACCCTTTGGACCTGGCAATAGAAGGGGATGGCTATATTGTATTGAATGACGGACAACAGGATTTGTATAGCAGGGGACGTTCCCTCGCTGTAAACGCATACGGTTATCTTGTCGACCCGTTCACAGGTTACTGGGTTCAGCGTATTGGTTCAACAGGTGAAGATGACGGCTTTCAGGTTCCCGGTGACGATAATATTTATATGCCATACGATATACCAGTGCCGCCGAAAGCAACTTCAATGATTGTGGTTCAAGGCAACCTGAGTCCAGATGCAACCCTTTCTTTGCCGCAAACTCAGGTTTTAAGATCAAATATTAGGTACACTGTTTATGGATTTACTACTGCTGTTACATGGACAAAAATCGTCGACCTCGACCAGTTTAGTGGAGCGCCTTCGGATGGCAGGATTTATGTTGATGGTATCAAACCGGATGGCACCGAGGTGATCGATAATACAGGTCTGATTGTAACAGCGACGACAACTCTTGAGGATCTGCTGAGTTATATAGACAATAAATTTGGTGCCGGTAATGTGACAGCATCGTTAGTCGCCGGCAGGATACGTATAACTGATGACAGTCCCGGCTACAGCAGAACGGATATAATGTTGTCATACGTTCCTGGTGGCAGCGAGACCTTTGCAACACCGGCCTATTTTGAAGTAACTGTTGTTGGCGGCGAAGAAGTCAAAAATGTTAATATTATAATTTATGATTCCATAGGTGGGACACACGTTCTTTCAGCTGCCTTTGTCAGAGCAGATACACCAAACATCTGGGATTTGGTTTTGACCTCAATTTGCCCTAGGCCCTCTTTTACGTCGAATGGTATGAAAATAACGAATTTTCCTGTAAAGATACAACAAAACTATGATATATCATCGACTGAGTTATTACTGACATTACGGACTTTGCCAATAGATCCTAATCTAATAAAGCCGATGTTGCCTTTACCAATAGATCCGAATCTAATAGTAATAAGATTACCTTTGCCAACAATAGATCCGAACCTGATAGTACAACCAATACCTGTGCCAATCCCGATGCCGGTGTCTTCAGAACCAGATAACATTCATGAAATAACATTTGACGGTCGGCGAATTGAAGGTATAGAATTTAACGGCCATGATGGTTCTTTCGCCGGTTTGAATAGTGCTGTCGGCGACACTGCCGAGTTTGTAATAACATTTAAATACGACACGTCAAACCCACAAGTTGTTACAATAGATATGGGTACTGTGGGTCAGTTTGATGGTTTGACTCAATTCGTAGGCACTTCTACCGCAGTGGCAAAAGCGCAGGACGGCTATGAACATGGCAATTTGGTGTCTGTATCTGTCAAGAACGATGGGGTCATCAGAGGTACATTCTCAAATGGTATCAAGAGGGA
>CAYNKU010000053.1:0-4929 GCA_964397865.1 uncultured Pirellulales bacterium
CGATAGAGCATATCGTTTTCGAGAAGCTGAGAATCCTTTTAGGCTATAACGCGCACGCGCCAGGGGAAATCACGGGTGCCGGCGGTCTGTGCGATATAGTCGGCGCGTCTGGTGACACGCAGGTGCCGGTCGCTGGTCTGTTTTTCTTCGAGCGGGTATGCGGCAAAATGTCCGAGGAGGGTATTTGGTTCAGCTTCGTTTCGGGTAAGAAACATCCCCGGGTAATCGTCGAGGTCGGCTTCGGTGATAGCGATCTTCGGGCCGTTTGGGATATCGACCAGCACGGGGGCAAAGGCGAGGAAGCCGGGTTCGACCTCGGAAATTTTCACATGCTTATACGGTTGTTCGAAAGAGATGTGATATTTGTCACTTCCCTTGCGGAAATATTTGTCGGAGCGATTGCAGTAGAGAAAATAGTCGCCGTCGAAAGCAAAGCATGCGCGTTCGGATGCAATTTTTACAGGTTCGGCGAAGCGCGTTGAGAAGCGGTAGGCGACGCCGTCGTCGTAAGCGCGAACTATAAGGCTATAATCGGCGTCGAAAGTTATGGTCAGTTCATTACAGTGGTCGACGGTAACAGAGCGTTTCTCACCGACGGGACAGTTTATGGTTTCGTTGATGATGCGCTTTTCGATCCTCGTGGCTGTGGGCTGTCGGCCGATTACGGTGTCATCGGTCAGAGTCATTGAAATAGCCGAAGGAGCGACGATTTGGGTTTCGTCGAGACTGACAGAGTATGTAAGCTGCTCTTCGGTATCGATATCGACCCGGATCGCGCCGTTGGGCGAATAAACCGAGTGCCGGGCCGCGCCGGCGGCTGCGCTTAGAAGGGCCAATATCAGAACAGCCGAAAATATCCGCTTTTTCATTTTTACCTCCCATTTTTCAAGAACAGTTTTTAAATTGGCTTTGAAATTACTCCAGGCCGAGCATGTCCGCCATCGAGTAGAGGGCGGGTTTTTTGCCGACGAGCCATTTCGCGGCTCGTAAGGCGCCTCGGACGAAGTTGTCGCGGGTTGAGGCGTTGTGATTTAGTGTAACGGTTTCGCCAAGTGTGCCGAAGACGACGCTGTGCTGACCTGTGATATCGCCCGCCCGGACGGCGTGTATACCGATGGTTCCTTTTTGGCGCAGGGCTTCTTTTCCGTTTCGGCCATGTACGAGGCAGTTGGGATAATTCAGGCCGGCAGCCTTGCAGATATTCTCGGCAAGTGTGAAGGCTGAGCCGCTTGGCGCATCTTTTTTGAAGCGGTGGTGCTGCTCGATTATTTCGATATCGTAGTCGTCGCCGAGCATTTCGGCGGCTTTGGCGGCGAGAGAAAACAGAACGTTCATTCCGACGCTCATATTGGTGCCATAAATAAGGGGTATCTTTTCAGCGGCGGCGGTTATTTTTTTCTTTTGCTGTTCGGACAGTCCCGTCGTACCCATTACAAGCGCGACGTTATTATCCAGGCAATAGCGAATAGTGCCATCGGCGGCCTCGGGCAGCGAGAAATCGATAAGTACATCGCCGGCCGCGGGGAAATCACTATCGAGCTTCACGCCGATGGGCCCTGCGCCCGCGAGGTCACCGGCATCTTTGCCGAGATCGGGGTGAGAGGCTTTTTCGACAGCCGCGATAATATCGAACCGCTCGGATTCTTTTGCCAGGGCGATGATGCGTTTGCCCATTCGTCCGGCCGCTCCAGAAACTATAAGTCCGGGTTTCATTTGCGCTCCCTTTCATATTCTTTTTTCAGGATAAGAATATAACGGCCAAAACCGATATTTACAAGCTAAACCTATAGCTGCCCTATATTATTGGCTTGATTATCTAAGCGGGCCAATGTAAATAATGGTAAATTGCGAGATTTGAGTCGACATAGTTTTTAAGGAGACGTGAGATGGTCAGGCAATATAAGAGGAAAAAAGGTTTTTTCGCCAGGGCTGGGCGGGTGATTATGATGGCAGTTTTTGCGGGGGCGGTGCTTTTAGCTTCGGCGGTTTGTTCAGCGGCGTACCGGCAGATTCTAAAGGATATGACACCGGGCGAAAATATGATACGGAACTATTTCCGGGCCGAGAGTGCCAGGCTCAGAGAAAACTGCCTTTCGGAGATAAAGACGCTCGATGACTGGCTGGCAAAGAAGGATATCTATCGCGGGCAGCTCTTCGATATGCTGGGCCTGAACCCGATGCCGGTAAGGGGCGATCTGAAGCCGGTTGTTACGGGCAAAATAGATCACGAGGACTTCGTAATTGAAAAGCTGTATTTCCAGGCCAGCCCGGGGTTGTATGTTACGGGCAATTTGTATATTCCGAAAGGCCTGACCGGGCCGGCGCCGACGGTGCTTTACCTCTGCGGGCACAGCGCGATATACGCCAACGGCTACCGCGGGGCACTTTACGACAGCGATATAAGATGCTACGGTAATAAGACGGCCTACCAACACCATCCGACCTGGTTCGCGCGCCACGGGTATGTGTGTCTGATCATCGATACTCTGCAGACCGGCGAGATAACCGGAATTCATCACGGCATGTACCGGTATAACATGTGGTGGTGGAACAGCAGGGGTTATACACCCGCGGGGGTGGAGGCGTGGTTTAGTATTCGGGCGCTGGATTATCTTGAGACCAGGCCCGAAGTGGATATGGAAAATGTAGGGGTAACGGGGATTTCCGGCGGCGGAGCAGACAGTTGGTGGATAGCGGCGCTCGACGAGCGCATCAAGGCGGCGGTGCCGGTAGCGGGGATTACCGATGTGCAAAATCACGTTGTCGATGACGCCATATCGGGCCACTGCGATTGCATGTACTTCGTCAATACGTACCGGTGGGATTACCCGATGGTGGCGGCGCTGGTCGCGCCACGGGCGCTTATGATAGCAAACTCCGACAGGGACGGGATATTCCCGCTCGACGGCGTGATGCGAATTCACGCGGGCGCAAAGAAGATATATGATCTGTACGGCGCGGAAAAAGAACTGGCGGTACATATAACCGCCGGCGGGCACAGGGACAGCCAGGAACAGCAGATGCACGCCTTTACGTGGATGAATCAGTGGCTCAAAAATGACAGGTCGCTGATAGATATGCCCGCGACAAAACTTTTCAAACCCAAAGACCTGAGCGTTTTCGATGAACTGCCCGCCGATGAGATAAATTCGAGAATCCATGACGTTTTTGTCCCTAAAGCCGATGAGCCGACGGTCCCGCGCTCAGCCGGGCAATGGGCCAAACATCGTGACAGGTTAAAGAAACTGCTGATGGAAAAGACATTCGGCGGCTGGCCGGCCGGCAGTGAGGTTGCCGAGCTGGATATCGAGCCTGCGTTCTCGGTCGAACGGGACGGCGTTAGGTTAAGCGCTATTGACTTTACCAGCCAGCACGATATACGACTTAGGATTTTCCTGGCGGAGGCCGCTGATGCGGCAAAGATCGAGCGGATCGTGTTAAGCGTTATGGACGAACCGCTCTGGGAAAAGTGGCTTTCGATGATGCGGACGGCATTTAAACCGAGGGTCCTTTATGGAAAAGACGCTCCGGCGGACAAAAAAGCGTTCGATTCATTGAAGCGAAGGTTAAATGAGAAAGGCATAGCGATGGCCTATATCGCGCCGCGAGGGATAGGGCCGACGGCCTGGAGCAGTGACAAACGCAAGAGTCTGCATATTCACAGGAGCTTTATGCTGCTCGGCCAGACGCAGGACGGGATGCGGGTTTTCGATATTCGAAGGGCTATTCAAACGCTTCGGCAAATCGAGCAGACGCACAGGGCAAAAATCCAATTAGAGGGCCACGGCGTGATGGCGGGGATCGCGCTTTACGCATCACTGTTCGAGCCGGGGGTCGAAAGTCTCGATCTATACGATCTGCCGAAACGCCACGAGGATGGGCCTGAACTTTTGAATGTGTTGAAATTTATGGATGTGCCCGAGGCGGTCACTATGGCCGCCGAGCGCGGTATCGTGCGGATATATAATAAGGATAAAACCGGCTGGGAATTTCCGAAGGCGGTCGCCAAGAATCTCGGCTGGGGCCAGGACCGCATACAAATAAAACCCTGAATCGAGTAAAGCCAACTGCGATAGCAAAATCGACACAGAAGTAGGGGCGAACCTGCGTGTTCGCCCGTTACCCGTGAATGCAAATTATAGGCTCTAAAATTTATCCTCGCAAAAAGTTGATTTATTGATCGAATTTTATGTATTAAAGGAAATCGGATATGACAGGTGAGCAGTGGGAAAAGCTTCTGGCGGTGATCGGAGGTGAGGTTTTTGACCCGATGCCGGTCGGGTTTATTATCGACAGTCCCTGGCTGCCCGGCTGGGCGGGGATATCGATAATGGATTATTTTTCCAGCGACCAGGCATGGTTCAAGGTGAATCTCAAGGCGATTAATCAATTCCCGGATGTGATCTTTCTGCCCGGCTTCTGGTCGGAGTTCGGGATGTGTACGGAGCCGTCGGCTTTCGGGTCGAAGTGCAGTTGGCCAGAGAATGAATTTCCGTTCGCGGATAAAATCATAACCGATATCAGCGGCGTCGGAAAGTTAACAAAACCCGACCCCGCCAAAGACGGACTGACGCCTTTCGTACTGAAGCGCCTGCAGCACTACCGCGGGCGAATCGAGCAGGAAGGTCACGCGATAAAATTCGCCGTCTCGCGCGGGCCTTTGAACCTGGCGTCGTTTCTTATGGGTACGACCGAATTTCTCATGGCGATCCGCACCGACGCGGGCGCCTGTCATAAGCTGCTGAACGTGATAACGGATTTCATCGTCGACTGGATCAGGCTTCAGGCCCGGACGTTCGATTCGATCGAGGGGATATTCATACTCGATGATATCGTGGGCTTTTGCGGCGAGGAAGATTTCAAGGCTATGGCCCTGCCTTACTTGAAGCAAATTTTTAAGACCTTCGATGCGAAGGTGCGATTCTTCCA
>CAYNKU010000053.1:5029-11239 GCA_964397865.1 uncultured Pirellulales bacterium
CAGCGATTCCGACACGACAGAATTACTCACCTGACTGGATATTTCATAAATTTTTTTTGACTATCACCTTCTGTTTTTGTGTTATTGGCAAATCACCAACTTTAGCCTCTGCAGTTATTATGTGAATACCAGAAGTTTTGAATTTATGTTGAATCTTTGAGAATGACTGGTAATCATTAATTATAGTGCCATCTCCAAAATCAACTTTTATTGGTGTTTTTTTGTCCGCTCCCTGAATCCACATTCTGAATTGCATAGGTTGATCAGAGAAAATGTTCATTGTCGGAGTATATGACATAAATATAGTTGGGATACCTTTCAATTGTCCATTACTCGGGTAGACCTTCACTTTACAGAAATCTACGTCCTCAGCGCCTTTGTCATCTTTGATAAACAAGGTTGCTATGAAAGTGCCAGGTTGGGTAAACGTTCTTTTTGCAATTGCATTATCTACGGTCTGGCCATCGTGGAATTGCCATCTGTAGGAAACAATCTTTGAGTCAGATGCTAGAGAATTAGAACCATCAAATCTGACCTCATCACCTACTGTAACAGAATGATGGGGTCGGGCTACTGCAAACAATTTAGGACTATTTGGCAACTCTTTATATGCTGCTACAAACCAGGGATAAAGATTGAGTCTAAGATTTCTATCTTTATGCTCAACTGTTCCATCAGGAGCTCTGAAATATGTGCCAACATGTAAATGGGAAAAACGTCCTGAAGAGCATTGCATACCAAGAATACCAACTGGCTGGCCTTTTTTGACATAAAAGCCATCAGTTATATAAGGCATTTTTGAATCAAGGTGGGATAGAGCCCAGACAAGTCCATTTTCATCTTCAATTGTGACGGAACAATAACCGAATTTGGACCAGACTTCAATAACTGTACCATCAACGGGGCTGAGAACTTGTTCAGCTGCTTCATACGCCGCAAAATCAATGCCATAGTTATGATAGAAATTCGGTCCATTGGGATTACCATCCTTACGGCCCAGATGTACTACCTCGTTGTAATTCTGAATACCGTGTGAAAATAGCAAGTAATTTGGGATCGGGAAAGCAAGCTGGTCTGTTTTGACAATTGGATCGGTCGCGTCCCAGACGGAAAATTGTACCCTCTTGGGCATTCTAAGCCATCCGGAAGTAGTATCAGCCTGAATTCTCAGACCATTAACTTCGGTAGGCATAACATATGGAGCAGATATTAGATGGACTGTTTTGCCATCGATTTTTATATTAACTTTCGCCCACCTGGGTTTTTTGAGGACACTGTCGCGATACTCCCTGACGGAAACCAGTTTTATAGTTTTCTTTGTCCCATTTTTCAGAACAAATATGTATTGTTCACCAATATCAAGACAAACAATTTTCTGATATGAATACTTACTAATCATTTTCTGAAGCAAGTCTTCATTAACCGCGGCATTGGCAACGGTCACACACCACGGCACGCCGGCCAATATGATGAGTAATAGCCCAACCACAAACACTAATGAACCAATCTGCTGAATTTTTTTCATAACTTCTCCTTTTCGTCTGCCGTAGCTTTAGCGAAGGAGAACCAAAAACCCCGCTAACGATCAAAGCTCTGCGACACTTCTGATTTTAATTTCCAATAGAATATCAAGTCTATCTTAATAATCAAGCCTTCTTGTCATCCGTTGGCCTTATTGCCATAAGCCGAGGGTGATTTTTGAGGTAACATTCGCCTGCAAGAGTGCAATAATACCGTATTCGCGGGCGTATATACTTTTAGAGCCGCGGCTCAAGGCCACTGCCGTTGGCAATATTTCTTTTATCAGTCCATGACGGTTTTTAGAATCACGGTCTCGGCCGTTCCATATTTGCTAAAACGTCCCTGGTAATCATTGCTCTGCTTCAAAAAAAGCCTTCCAGAAATTCATTATGCTTTCTCGCTCAAGCTCAACAGTAAACTTTGCTGCTGTAGAGAGTCCGTTTGCACGTATTTTCTCAAAAGCCGGGTCTTTGTTTTGCTCTTTCTCCAGAAGTTCCGCCATCTTTTCAGACAGGTCGATAAAGTTCATGTTTTCAGCAAGCACGAAATTTTGCTGCGGTCCAGAGTCAACAATAAATTCCTTACCCCCAATTCCATCAAATCCTATACATACACACCCGCAAGCCATCGCTTCGATAAAACAAAGAGGAAAACTCTCTGCCGCCGAAGTAGTCAAAAATATTTGTGTCTCTCTAAGTGCAGCCGTATAATCTTCCAGGCTTAAATTCTCGATCGCCCGAAACTCCAACTCACAAAAACAGTGATTTCGGGATTTCAATATCTTTTCTATAACCGGCGAAAAAGTGTCTTTTCTTTTTAAATAAGCCACCTTTTGTCGTTTTGCAGCCGGGTCGTAATAACACAAATCACGATCAAATGAAGAGCCAATTAAATAAATATTCTCGATATTCATACTCCACTGAATAAAATCCTTTGTGATTTTACTGTTGGTCATAACCCACTTTATTCCGTAGTCCCCCCAGTTCTTTCCCGTATCGATGTCAGGGAAAATATATGACGAACTGAGCGCAATAACCACTTTTTTAACCGGTAATGTGCTAATTTGTTTCATAGCCGACGGCGCACCTTCAGGGATCACGACAACATCGGCCCTGTTTAGTTGCGACGAATCGCAAGAGTATACGATTGGCACATCATGCAAAAACCACGAAGGCTTGAAACCACTGCGAGAGTGCATAATATATGCTTCAAAACCTTCCTGGCGCAGCACTTCAACATGCCGATAAAGCCGTCTTACACCTCCCGACGGCCTATTAAAATCCGGACACAGATAAAATATTCTCATCGCTTATCCATTTTCATCTAACAGATTTAAATAATGCAAAACTTCGGAATCCTTGCAAGGCTGGATAATTTTTTATTACACAAATAATTACAGCAATATCGCTAAAAAACACGCATAAAAAACAAGAAGTTAAAAGATGGTATTAGAAAGACCGCAAAACCACCTCTTTTGACGCAAATTCCAAAACCGTATTGATAATATACTGTCGGTTCTCTTCTGTCAGCCACCATCCCACAGGAATCGATATATGCTCAGAAACAAATTCATCAACTCCCGGAAGTTCAGTCCTGAAATCTTTGAACATCGTATGCGTATCGTTTCTCGCATGAACCTTTGAAACGGTAATCCCCGCTTTTTTCATATGTCTGACAAATTCAGCCCGTTCCTTAACCCTTAAAGTGTACAGCCAATAACTGCTGCAACGGTCATCGGCATACCTCAAAGGCTCTATAACGCTTTCCGGCATAAACACCTTAAACAAGGGAATATTGGTACCTTTTCCAGACAGCAAATTCCTTACCGATTCATCGACTCCATTCATACCCAAGAACCTTTCTCCTGAAAAACAGTTAACTCTTTATACAATTCGATTATCTTATCAATATGATAATCCTGCGCCTTAACATAGCTCAACTCAGAAAACATTTGATACATCCGTGAGTCGTTTTTCAACGCGTAACAGCCGTCAACAACCTCATCCAAATTTTTCGCTGAAACAAAACAATCTTTCATTTCATACTCATAATTCAATTCCGGATAACCTACTGTCGGCAGCTTAAACGAACCAGCGTTTTCCAGCTTCAACGGATTTTTTAATTCAGGCGGCATATCACCTACCATTTTGTGCTTTCGAAACGTTAGTTGTATATCTATTTGTTTGTAAAAATCGCAAACATCTTTCCTGCTGATCGACGTATCTTCCAAAAACAGATAAACAAAATCCAAATCGATCTCTTTTAGCCGTTTGCTTAGCTCATCAATATCCAAATCAAGATTATATCTGCTGCCAACATAACCAACTACACAAACATTCTCCCTGTCCCTGACGGCACCCTCCAGATTGCAATGATGTTGCGGGATAACAACCACTTTATTCTCAAGCCTTGCGGTAATATACTCTTTAGCCAACTCAGTGATAGCAATGATATTGACATGAGGATATTTTTGCGCAAACTGCAAAGGCCAAACGCTGTCTATTACGTCCAGCCAGAGACAATTGACCTTTTCTATTCCCTCTACCCATGCCTTAACAAGCACCACACTATCGCTTAGTGATATGTTCGGCGGATCGCAGGGGACATTCAGTCTTTCCGCGATTTGTCTGCCTCTTATCAACGAGCTTGCGTAACGTTGATTCGTTAAAAACACCAGCGACATTACTTTACGCTCCAAAATCAGGAATACAAATAACTCAACCCGGCCAATTGGTAAATTTCAGCAAGTAACGCTTTTTCAGATAATTTAATGCCAATAAAAATTTACAACAGTTGATGCCAAAGCATAAAGCCGTTTAAGACTATTTCGGCAAAACAAGATGAAATTCTTTGCTAAAACTCACTTTTGGCGCCATCTTTGCCACATCTTCTGAAAAGCTGATTCGACATCTTTTGCAAAAGCCTCTGCGTTACCCAAATTGCTTTGCCTTATCCGCTGACGCATCGAGCCGCGAATCTTTGCTAAAGAAGTTAAACTCCCGGCTAATACAACCGCCCTGGAAACATAAGCTTCAGGCTCAGATACCGTAAAAAACTCTAAACCAACCGAACTTAGAATTCCGAGCCCCGTTCGTGATATTTGATGGTCTCCAACCAATGAGACCACCGGCACCCCCATCCACAATGCTTCACACGTTGTTGTCCCGCCGCTTTTAGGGAAACTGTCCAATACGATATCCACCTGATTGTACTGCTCCAAATAGCTGCCATAAGTTTCCCATCCGCTAATTTGAATCCTCTCTCTGCTGATCCCGCACTGCTCAAACCGGCTATGATAAAAATCACTTACGTCACGATCATTGCCGCCCCCAAACTTTAGCAGCATACGAGAGTTTGCTGTCGCTTTAAGGATTTGTGACCAAAGTCCTATGACAAAGCTGTTGATCTTGCAATTATTGCCAAAAAACCCGAAAGTGACAAACCCGTTTTTCTCGGCAGGTAATGGACCAACCTCAGGAGTAAACTCGGCAGGCCGGTAACAATAAATCGACCCGGGCAGGAAAAACAGCTCTTCGGTATAGAACTGCTGAGATTGAGGCGGATTGGAAAGAGTATTGGTCAAAACATAATCGACCGCTTCCATGCCGGTCGTATCAAGATAACCGAGATAACTGACTTGAATCGGTGCGGGCTTATAAGCAAGAACACCCAAACGATTGCCCGTCGTATGTCCGGCAAGATCAACCAGAATATCGATCCCGTTTTCTTCGATCATTTCGACGGCTGCTTCATCGCGGAGACCGCAGATATTTCGATAAAAATCGAATTTGCCGACAAGGCGTTCGGTGACACTGCTTGGAGTTCTGACGTTACCGTATCCATAAACCTCTACAATTTCCCGATCGTGGCCGTCAAGAAGCGATTCGAAAAAATATGATACAGGATGCATGCCGAAATCCGGAGAAATATAACCTATACGCAGCTTACGCCCCGTCCCGCTCGAATTGGCAAAAGATTTTCTGGCAAGGCTCAAAGGCGCATGAATTTGTCCCCATCGTTTGTGTTCCGCAAAAAGTCTTTGCCGATCCAGCTTAGGCAAAAAATGCAGATAATACAGAAAACTGGAATGTATTTGCGAATTATTCGGCTCTGCCTGGGTCGCCTTTCGCAACATTTCGATTCCTTCGGTTGTTTGGCCCGTTTGCATCAGGATGCTGCCTAAATTAGCTAAATGCTGAGCCTCTCTATTATCTGCCCGGACGGCTTTTTCATAATATTGCCTGGCCTGCGACAAAAATCCCATACTCTGACAGATAAACCCAATCTCGTTATAAACCAATGCGTTAGGCTCATATTCCAGTATCTTTTCGTACCACTTTTTAGCCTTGCCCATCGCGTTCAGATGCTTAAACAGCATTGCCACCACAAACATCACATCCGTTCTCGACCGATCCTTTTCTACTAATTGACGCACTGCTTCGAGATTTGTATCGCTTAAAATCTCTCTTGCCTTTTCAGCTTCACCCCGTCGTACAGCGTTATTAGCTTCAATAAGAAATTGAGGTAAATCTTTATTTGTGGTGATTTGTACATCGCCGTTTTTCAAAATCAGCGATTGCAATCTGCCCCCGCTGTTATTTGCAGCGACCGAATCTTCGGATTGACCGGTTCCATCATTTGGACACGATAAAGAGTTCAATTTCCATATCCTCTCGGCATAGCAGATTT
>CAYNKU010000054.1:0-6977 GCA_964397865.1 uncultured Pirellulales bacterium
GCCATTATTATGGGATTACATCCTTGAGGCAGCTAAACTCACCGACGATATGATCCCGGCTGTTTTCGATCAGCTTGACTTTTACCAGGTCATTTTTACGGATAGAGCAATTTTTTTTCTTCACCCGGACGGAAAAATATCTTTCACTCCTGCCGATCGCTCCATCGGCGGTATCTTCGATCAAGACTTCAGCCGATTCGCCGACAAATTGCTCCCGGAACAGCCCTGCCAGCTCTACTCCCAAATCCTGCAACTGCCGGCATCGCTGTTTCATAACTTCATTATTTACCGACGTTTGCATCAATGCCGCAGATGTACCCTCCCGCGACGAAAAGCTGAATACATGCATTTTTGCAAAGCCTACCTGCCGTGCGAATTCCACCGTCCGGCAAAAATCGGAATCGCTCTCGCCGGGAAAACCAACTATAAAATCCCCTGTTATCGCGGGCCTTTCGAGCCTTGATTTGATCAGTTGGGTCTTTTCTATTAAATCCTCGGCCCCGTACTGCCTGCACATTCTCTTAAGGACCCTGTCCGAGGCCGATTGCACTGATAAGTGCAGATGAGGCATAATGTTAGGGTAAGTGCAAAAAGTATCCAGCAGCCTTTCGGTAATATCAGCCGGCTCCAGAGAACTCAACCGAATTCGCGAAAGAGACGGCAATCGGGCAAGCTTCTCGAGCAGTTCGACAAGTTTATCATTAGCTGCGGCCGGCCATTTTTTCCTCCTGACGGTACTCTGGCCGTAAGCACCCAGAAATATACCCGTTAGAACAATTTCCTTATGTCCTGCTGCTACAAGGGCTTGTGCCTCTTTTAAGACCGTGCCGGCCGGTTTGCTCCAAACAACGGGCCTTGCCCGCGGTATTATACAATAGCTGCAGCAGCCGTCACAGCCGTCCTGGGTCTTCAAAAACGCACGGGTGTGCCCCTTAAAAGATGTTAATTCAGAAAAAATTGGTGGTTTGGACAAACCGTTTTTACTCTTGATTTTAGAGGCGTTTTTTGATTTAATATAGTTTTGGAGGTTCGCGGATTCCGAACCGTTGCCTCCTTTGAGGACTATTAGATTTAAAGTGGCGGCAAGATCGTCCCGATGCCTTACAATATGGATGTTTTTGCCGGGTTTTTCTAATTCGTCTGTTCGTATCGCGGCCAGGCAGCCGGCCACGATTACAGGCGTTTGCGGATTAAGCCTGCGGGCTTTATGAATAGATTGACGGCTCTTGGCTGAAGCTGTTTTAGTTACACAGCATGTGTTTACAATAGCCAGGTCGGGACTTTGATCAACCGGCGTCTGCTCGAGACCAAAGCCCTCGAGCAGTTGACGGATCTGTTGGCTTTCGTACTGGTTGACTTTGCAGCCGAGAGTATTTATTGAGAACGTTTTCATATGATAATAAACTATAAGGTGTTCGAACTTTTTTACAAGTCTAATCGATTTAAGAATCGGCTTTAACATGAGAGGTTTCTTATGGCATTACCATCCCCAGGGGTCTGGGCAATAGATATCGGCAGTAATTCGCTCAAAGCCCTGCATTTGAGTGATCTGAGCGGCTCTGTCGAAGTGATCGGTTTCGAAAATATACAGCACGGCAAAATACTTACCGCAACCGGAGTAAAGGATATCGAAAGAGACGAACTGATCGCCATAAGCCTGCGCGAATTCGTCAGCAAACACGACCTTAGCAAAGAAGAAGTGGTCATTTCCGTATCGAGCCAGAACAGCTTCGCTCGCTTTGTGAATCTGCCGCCCGTCGAAGAAAAAAGGATACCCGAAATCGTCAAATTCGAGGCCTCCCAGCAAATCCCCTTCGACATCGATGACGTCCAGTGGGACTGGCAGATGATGAGCGACCCCTCGAGTCCGCAGGCAAAGGTCGGTATCTTCGCGATCAAAAACGATCTCGTCGCCGAGGCTCTCAAATACTTCGAAAATGAAAATATACGTGTCGGTTATGTCCAGATGGCCCCGATGGCGCTTTATAACTACATTCTCCACGACCGGCCCGAATTGTGCAAAACCGACAGCCAGGCGGTCGTAGTACTCAATATAGGAGCCGAAATCACGGACCTTGTTATCTGTACCCGATCGGCAGTTTGGCAAAGAGGTATACCAATGGGAGGCAACGCCTTCACAAGGGCGATATCCGACACTTTCAAGCTGAATTTCGAAAAAGCTGAAAAACTCAAACGCACCGCCGCTATGAGCAAATACGCCCGGCAGATATTCCAGTCGATGAGACCGGTATTTACCGACTTCGCCTCGGAAGTTCAGCGGTCGCTCGGTTTTTACAGCAACTCGAACCCGAACGTAAAGCTTGTTAAAATAATCGCTCTCGGCGGCGGAACCAAAATGCGGGGCCTGCTGCAGTATCTCCAGCAAAGCCTGCAGATACCCGCGGAGATGCCCGATTCTTTCGCCAAGCTCGCGATTAATCCGAACGTCTCGAAAGCTAAATTCCACGAGAGCGTCGGTGACTTCGGGGTTGTCTACGGCCTCGCTCTGCAGGGACTGGGCCTGGGAAAGATAGAAAGTAATCTTCTTCCTCGAAGCATCGCAAGGTCCATGGCCTGGGCCTCCAAAGCAAAGTTTTTCACAATGGCCGCCTGCATGCTCCTTGTCGTCGCGCTTTTGAGCCTTGGGAAAACCTATTTTGCCGGAATAAATTATAACAGCAATAAGCAGCTTAGAACAAAAATCGCTTCTATAGTAAGCGCCACCGAGGCCTCCAACAGAAATCTCGAACAGCAGCAAAACCGAAGCACTGTTTTCGAATCAGCCATCCAGACACAGTTCGACCTCTTCAAATACCGCGAAATAATTCCCCTGCTCCATCAGACTATAATCTCAGTATTACCTAACGAGAAAAACAATCCCGCCCAGCAGGAATTGTATAAGGTCTTTGCCTCCGGCGATGCTGAAACAGTATTGAAAATCCCGCGAAAGCAACGCAAACAGATATTTGTGACAGCCATGTCGGCTTCCTTTGCTCAGGATGTCTCGGTTATGCAATTCCAGACCCTTGAAACCATCCTGGCCGCAAGCAGGCGAAAATCCGGTGGAGGTGAAGACTCCGGCGATGGGTATCTCCCGGGTAAAAGTTCTTCTCAGGCTGCATCTTATTATGATACCGAAATCGGCGCCGAAAGTGAGGCCGAAGCCGAAAGTAAATCCGGATTCCTCGTAACAATTACAGGCTTTAGCCCATACGAGAACATAGCCGAATTGATGGATCCCACCGGCGTAGAAGACGACCAGACCAGGTGGGGCTTTATTACCAGACTGCTGAATCTGGACAAGGTGGTCGACAGTAACTGCCCATTTAAGTTATACGAAAAAACGCAAATCGAACACTTCAGGCTCGATATCGGTGAAGTAAGTCACGGCTCTCCTATGCCCGGCGGAATCGGTCTGGAGCAGGACTACGATAACGAAACGAAGGTTCTCGTCGATCCTATGACAAAAGAAGTTATAAGTAAAGTCTCTCAGTTCGACGAAAGTGGAAGACCCAAAATAGACAGAACAGGTCAGGTTGTTTATGAAATTAATGACCACTGGTTCGTATTAAATGCGAAGTTCATCTGGAAAGATGCTCCGGTAATCGAAATAAGCGAAGCCGAGGCCGCCCAGCAAATGGTAGACGAGTATGATCAGTAATGATTATATTATTTCGGAAAAAGTTTACTGCTAAAAAACCCAATTAAACGTTTAGGTTATTTGAAAAATCGATAGAACAACAATTTGGTGGATTAAAATGGATATTTCCAATATCAAGGATATTTTAAAGAAGCTGAGTTTCTTCCGTGATTACTCATCTCTGGTGGTGCCGGTTATCATACTGCTGGTTGCCGTAATTGTTATTGTTCTTACGCCGCTTCTGATCGGCAGCAAGCTCGAGGCTAAGCTGCGAAAAGAAAGTGTCGCGGTGGGAAAGAAAGTTCTGTCCTTAAGCCAGAAACCCATCGCCCGTAACCAGTGGGAAGTGGAAAAACGGTACCAGGATTCTTATGCCAAAGACGCCAATCAAATATCGATTCTGGCTCTACAGACAACCCAGAGAGAACTGTTAAGCTACAAGATATTTCCCGCTCCCAAAAGTACATCCTTATTTATCTTCAACGAATTCGGACAAAAACTTCGCGAAAGAATAGCTAATCTGATTTCCGGTGTCAATGCCCGCGACTGTCCGACGCCGGCGGAACTCCAGAGAAACCTCAGTGCTTCAAGTTCTATGGCTGGACGCCTCACACAAAGAAGAAGCTCATCAACTCAGTATGATATTACCATACTGGAGGTTCTCTGTCGTGAAAAAGCGGAATCCGCCCGCTTCTACGCTAATCCCTCGAACTTTGGTATCTACGAATTTTGGGGGAGGCAGTCCGTAGAAGCAGATGCAAGAAGATTAAGAACCCAGATTCGCAGATACACTTACACCGGCATAGAGGATTCAGTCAAAGCCTGCTGGTACAGCCAACTGGCCTATTGGATTATCGAAGACATTATAAACACAATCAACGAACTCGACAAGAGATCGAACAGCGTTTTCACTTCGCCCGTCAAAAGACTTCTCAGAGTGAATTTTCTCCCCGGCGGAAGCGGCACCTCTTCCGACGACAAACCTCGCTACGTGCTTACGACGGCTGACGCATTCGTGACACCCTTGACAGCACGAAAATGCGATGACAATATCGACGTGGTTCATTTCAACCTCTCGGTTGTGGTTTCAAACAAGGCTGTCCTCGAATTCATGAGGGAGCTTTGCAGTGCCAAAAAACACAAGTTCAGAGGATTCTTCGGCAATGAGCAAGAACGCACATTTGAGCACAATCAGATAACAATTCTCGAAAGCAGAATTTGGCCGGTTGACCGTCAGGACGCGACACATAACATGTATCGATACGGCGAAGACGCAGTAGTCCAGCTTAATCTGGTTTGTGAATATATCTTTAACAAGGCCGCCTACGATGGAATTAAACCCGACGTAATAAAAACGCTGTTCCAGAGTGAAGAGGAAAGTGAATCTTATTAATATAAATAAGATGTCCTTTGAGTCTAATTGCTGACATCGATAGATAACGTAAAAGATGTAATTTAACTCAATGAATATTGGCGTATATCGATTATGAAGTGTGGTAAAGTCAATTTATCCGAACAGGAATTTATAAATGAAACAAAAAAGTGTTAACTTTTTCGAGCAGCATATTGAAAAAATAGTTCTGGCTATGGTAGGGCTTGCGTGTTTGTTTCTTCTTGTAACGCGGGTTATTCTCAGCAGCAGTCATGTTACATACGATAACAAAACGTTCCTGCCTTCCGAGATCGACGACTATATATATAACGAACAGGCACTTCAACTGGAGCGGATGCTGGACCGTAAGGTCGATTCTACCAAATCTTATGACCCGAAGTTACCGGATTTCCTTGCGCTGATGAATTCAGCCGTACATTCTGTTGATACCCGGATAAGTATACCCCAGCCGATCGTAAGCCCCAAAAGTCTCACCGACAATCGATCGTATCCTCTTCCGGCTATTGGAGAGGTTACCGATGTCGCCGTCGAACATATCAGAACAGTGGCCTACATACCCACAGAAACCGTCAACGAAGAAAAAACTTACGAAATGGCCGAAAACGAGCCTAACGACCTCGATTTTATAACTGTAGAGGCAAAATTTGAGGTATCAAGTCTATCTACCAAGTTTTACGAATGTTTCGCCGGCGATGACCTCAAACCTCAATGGCGCGATCCGTGTCTTGCCGAACCAGTTTTTGCGGCCGTTGAACTGCAAAGACAGCAGCTACTTGAGGATGGTTCCTGGACCGATTGGCAGGTGCTGCCCCGGACGAAAATCGACAGCAGCAGGGCGACATTGAGAGTAATTGAAAACGCCCAGGATCTGCCCGTCGGCGGAATAAAGGTACGGTTGCTAACCTTCAATGAGTCGCTGATTCAAAAAAACATATTACAGCCTGATCCTTATCAGATTGCTTCTGCTAAAGATGAGTGGCTTCCGCCACTGCTTCATAAAAAATATACCGAACAAGTCAGGAGTATTGAAGCCCAGGAGAGAAGAGATGCTTTAAGCTTAGAAAGAGCCGAGCAGGAACGCGAGAGAGCTACTTCCGATCGGCGAAGCAGAACAACAAGATCAAGACCGACCGCACCAATGACGGGATCCGGAGGAGGCGACGATTCGGAAGATGCGGGTTTTAGCGGAGGCACTACCGCACCACGGGTAGGTGGAAGATCCGGGGCGAGAAGAAGCCGTGATCGTGAAGCCGAAGCTCGAAGAACTGCCGAACGAAGAACCCAAAGGACCAGAGAATCCGCACCGGAGAATCCTTTTGAAACTTTCCAGCAAATTCAAATCCTGCCAACTACCGATTTTGCCAGGATGCGCGAGCCACTTGTGTTCTGGGCGCATGATGATACCGCAGAACCCGAAAACAGCTATAGATACCGTATTCGACTGGGCGTCTTTAACCCTGTAGCCGGGCTGGGACAGGTCGATGATGAATACGAATCAAAAACCGACCAGGTCGTCCTATGGAGCAACTTCTCTCCTGTCACAGATACCGTAACTATCCCCGCAAAAATGTATTTCTTTCCCACCGATATACAGGAAGCCTTGAAAATCGTCACCGTCCAGGTATCAAAGTATGTGCTGGGCTACTGGTACAGCAAGGAATTTTCCGTCAGGCAAGGGGAAGTAATCGGTGAAACCGCCGAAACCGATCCTTTGGAAGATACCGTAGAAGGCGTCACAATACCCCAGCGAATCGATTACTCCACCGGTTTAGTCCTCGTTGATACCGTCCCGATAAATGATTGGTCCGGAACAAAAAATCTCTATCCAAGAAAATATTTCAACATGCTTTACACAAGTGATGGCGTCGATATTAAAAGCAAACCCATCAAGACCAGATATTGGGTCGATTCCCGGCGATTTATGTATAACGAAATCAAAAGGGC
>CAYNKU010000054.1:7077-11157 GCA_964397865.1 uncultured Pirellulales bacterium
TGAGACTGCGGCATTATATCTATGAAATTATCGCTCAATTCCGCCGGGGCCACAGATCTGATTTGCAAATCTTTTACAAGCGTATTTGACTTCAATTCAACTTTCCATTTCGTATCATCTATTTTACAGAGCCTGCTTGTAATCTCAGGCTCGGTCCAGTCCATATACTTATCGGGTAAATAGAAAAACATATTCTCTGCTATTTTTTGTCCTTCGGCATCCAGCGCAAGGTGCAAACAGCATCTTTCCGGCTCCGCGGGCAAAACCATTTCTCTCGGCAGTTTCAACCGTTTTGAACCGCTAAATGGCCCGACCGCCACAGGACGGATTATTCGATCAAGCTCCCTGCCGGATAAATCGATTATCCGGCAGCTAAGTTGAGCCGTAACAGGGCGGCCGGTATCGTTAACAACGACAACATCAAGCGATTCATATTCGCACCGCCAGGACGATTGGTCTTTTTTAAATTCAGGAATAACCGCTATCAGATGCCCCGCGAAAAACCGCTTCGAGTAATAGTAAAGTGCTTTAGGCCTTTTCATATAATCTATCGCCGACCAGCTCAGCGCAGGAAAACAGTCGTTGAACTGCCAGAACAAAACTCCGCTGTTGCGGTAATTGTGGGCTCTCAGATGCTCAACATACGTTTTAACTGCCCTTGCCTGTGTAATCTGCGATAAATACACGAACTCTTCAATATCTCGCGCACCGCCAAAAATATCCGCTATATAACGAAACAGCCGGCTGTTCCCATCGAGTTGATAATTGTGTTTCTCGATAAACCTGCCCGCGATACGCAGCTTATCGGCGGGACAAAACTCCCTGAGCGTCTCAACGTCTGGCACAGACTGCAGCCCGAATTCGGTAACAAAAGGTGGAATATCTTCAGCCGGGCAAATATACTCACCAGCGCTCTGATGGCCGGACCAAATATCCCAATTGTGTACCGTCAAAGACTGCCTGCGATCGAAACTGCCCCTGCGAGGAAGCGGCGTTGTCGGTGTATACGCCCTGTGCGGGTCAAGTTCTTTAACAATCTGCGGCAGAAGATTATGATAGATTTTTTTGCCGTGAAATTTCCTGCTTTTGCCCATCTTGCTGGCTGCGTGCATCCAGTCGATCTCGTTATTGCCGCACCAGAGCACGATGCACGGATGATCGCGAAGACGTTTTACGACATACTCTGCCTCTTTTTTTATTTCCGCCAGAAACCAGGGCTGATCCGGATAATACGAACAGGCAAACATAAAATCCTGCCAGACCATTATGCCGAGCCGGTCACAAAGTTCGTAAAATTTTTCCGCTTCGTAATATCCCCCGCCCCAGACTCTTAGCATATTGATCCCGGATCGCGCCGCCATACAAAGCAGCTTTTCATAATCCTCTTCCTCGACAGAACCCGCGAATATCGACGCAGGCACCCAGTTGGCACCCTTGGCAAAGATCGTCTGGTTATTTATCTCGAAGCCAAACCCGCGCGCCGACTCATCCGGAGTACTTTTTAATTTAACAGTTCTTATCCCAAACTGCTTAACCGTATGATCGATAACTTCATCTTCGCTGAAAAGCTCGACACGAAGTTCATAGAGAAATTGTTCGCCGTAACCGATCGGCCACCACAGAGAAGGTTTTTCGATACGAATCACCGTTGACTGAAACCGCTGACCCGCTTCGAACACTAAGTGTTGACAAATTTCCCTTTCTCCGCAGGGCAGTGTAAGTCTACAGGAAAATTCCTCCTTCGCGAAAATATCCAGACCTACTTCGACTCTAATATCGGCATGACGGGCATTACAGTCAACCGTCCGTATATGCAGCTCCTGAAGCCGTGCCTTTCCGGAGCCCTCGAGTCTAACCCGCTGCCAGATACCGCAGCCCGGCAACGAAGGACAAAAATCCCAGCCGAACTGATACTGCGCTTTCCTGATGTAAGCCCTGTGTGGATTAAAAACGCCCGAACTATCAAAAGCCTTATGCCTCTTCATCAGCTTCACGGCATACCGAACAGCCGGCTCGAATTTGACCATAAGACAATTTTTCTCCGGCTTTACAAGGCCTGTCACATCGATTCGCTGCGCAACGAACATATTGGAAGTCCTGGCGATCAGTTTCTCGTTCAGCCACACAGTCGCTATCGTGTCAAGACCATCGAAGACAAGTTCGATCCGGTCGCAGGCAGTCAATTCAGCCGGTGCGTCAAATATTTTCCTGAAAATCCAGGGCTTTTCGCTGATATCAGAAAAATCCTCCTCCCTGGCGTAAAGATCGGCTCGATTTATTCGGCCGGATTGAACCAGGCTCGTGAAAATCGAGCCCGGCACCTTTGTTTCAAGCCAGTCAGAGTCCCCCAGGTCATCCATTTTCCTCGCAGAGACCGGATACTCTTTGAACTGCCAACTTCCACAAAGGTCCAGACAAGCCAGAGACATTAAAAAACTCCCTTCAATCAGAAACCTGTAACCAATTATATTTCACATACGCCTCCAGACAACAACATTTATAAATTTGTGCCGCAAACCGCACATAATTACCTCTCGGGAAGAAAAAGAACTTTTCGTACAATTACCGATGACTTTTAGCAAAATGAAAAACCCGCCCGCCAAAAAACTCTAAGGCAGGCCTTTTATTGGAATGTAAAATATACCCGGCCCAAACCCCGGCGAATAAGCCGTGCTGCCGTCAGAGGTCAGAGATACCTTCATAGCCGCAACCTCCGATGGGATATATGTATCCACATGACCGTCAATATAGCCGGCCTTGAGTTCCACTCTAAGTTTCTCCAGCCCTTTACTTTCCTCTAAAGCTCCGCTGCTCCAGTAAGCCGAAGATACCGGTGTTTCATCCACCACCGACGCCCCCCTGAATCGCTCGCAACTGCCGAAGGCATTTCGACTCCGCCAGTGATCATACCCGAAATAATCGCTCACAAGAAGGTCACTGAGCCTGCCGCCTCCCTGCTGGCTCCTGGGCCCTTTGAAACAATCCTCCTGTTCTTCAAGAACTCCTATGTAGTTCCAATAAAAGCAATATGACCCTGTAACCGGGTCCTGCGCCGGCGGCGTCTCCGGATTATCCCACTCGTCACCTGCATCCCAGCTCTGTTGCAGATATTTATATCGCCTCGGAGCACTCGGGCAGAACATCACCTTAGCGTCTTTTATATAACAACGAAGATACGCGCTGACAGAACGATTAAAACCCTCGCCCCGCTTCCTGTACGCTGTCAGAACAGTAGGCTCCGTCCAGTTCCAGCTATCGCCGGACCCTATCGTCGCAACTGACGGAGGATAAAGACCGTCATTATCAGAACTATACAAATTAACCGCGCTGATGATCTGGCGCTGATTATTCATCCCGATCACCACCCGACCTGACCGCCTTACTTTTCCGAATACCGGCAGCAGTATCGCTATCAGGACAGCTATAATGAAGATAGCCACCAGAAGCTCCAGAAGAGTAGTACCCACATCACTGCTCTGATACGAATAAGCCTTGTAATTTCGCTCTGTAATAAACCTTTCTCCCAAAACTCACAAACCTCCGAACACCTGTTTTAATCCTAAATTATATAACCCGCTCCACTTACAATCAATCGCAAAAATAAAGAACCACCAGTTTCAACCGGTGGTTCTTTATTCAACGAAGAATTTCAGAGCAGCAGAGTTATTGCTGCTCAAGACCTAAAGTATTCATCGCGTCGTCGAGTTTTTCGATACTCTGATCAACAGAAGTTTCGGCCTGCTCTTCATTTTGGATCGCACCCATAATCTTCTGCTTGGCCTTTGCCACATCGCCTCTGCTGGTATTTCCAAAATCGCGATTCTTAAACACTATGTCCATATATTCCCAGAGTGCCTGTTCTTTACCTATCGCTTCATCAAGGATATCAAGAACATCGGTTTTCAAGCCTAAAACTTTGAGCAGATTCCTTTCGACTATTCCTTCCAAACTACATATACCTGCCGGCGGAACAGAATCCGTCCAGTTCGGGTCGTTGTCATCGATATCCGGCGTAGAACCAAGTACACCATCATTGCCGTTGCCGCTGGTATCATAAGCAACCTGACCTTCACCTTCATC
>CAYNKU010000055.1:0-11142 GCA_964397865.1 uncultured Pirellulales bacterium
CAAGGTTATACGTAAACGAATCGAAATTGTCGATAAACAAAACTTTTCTTCTCATATCTCTCATTGCTTTACCCCTTATTATTTCCGCGGATCGCGCGCAAACACGATCTCGCCTTATGTTCGGTTTCCTCGAACTCGGTTTTCGGCACACTGTCGTGAACGATTCCCGCCCCGGCGCGAATATACGCCGTATGACCCCTGACCTGCAGGCTCCTTATCGTAATACAACTGTCGAACTGCCCGTCCACCGTTAAGTACATCACCGCCCCGCCGTAATAGCCTCGTTTGGTCTTCTCGTATTGCCGGATAAGTTTCATAGCCTCGATCTTCGGTGCGCCCGTGAGTGTACCCATATTCATCGTCGCAAGATAAGCGCTAAGCGCATCCAACTCTTGCGAAAGCGTCCCCTTGACGTTACTCACCAGGTGCTGCACCGAGGCGTATTTTTCCGCTATCAAAAGTTCCGTAACGAGCCTGCTGCCGGCTTCGGCGACCCTGGCGATATCGTTGCGGGCAAGATCGACCAGCATTATGTGCTCAGCCAGTTCCTTACGGTCGAGCTTTAGTTCCGCCTCGTACCGAAAATCCGTATCGAGATCGATTTCATTGCCGACTTTACCTCGCGGCTTCGTGCCCGCGATGGGACGGATCTCCACGCTGCGCTGCCCGGTGCCGCTTACCCGCAGATTCAATTCCGGACTCGAACCCATCAGTATCGTATTGGGCGTATTGATATAGAACATATAAGGCGAAGGATTCAGTTTCCTGAGCCTCTTATAAACATCCAGAGGCTCATCCGGACAAGGCTCGGCTATCGTCCTGCTCAGCACCACCTGGAGGATATCACCGTCTAAAATATGTTCCTTTGCCTTGCGAACCATATCCTCATACTCATCCTGACTCGTATCCACCGAAGCCGCGGGAAGCTCGCCGGTATATTTCTCAACCTTTGGCGTATCGAACCTCGCGATATTCGAGTAATAATCGAAGCAGTCCTGCGCCTCCGCTGCCGCGGCCTCGCGGTTCCCGTCGGTTATAAGCACATTAACGATCACATAGCCCTGGCCGTGTTCATGATCCACCAGGAAAATATTATCCGCGAAATAAAGTTCGTAATCGGGATTACCCAGCAGGTCGTTGTTATTTTTGGGCAGCTTCTCGAACTGGTCGATGAAATCGTAACTAAGCGCCCCCAGCAGTCCGCATGTCACACGAAAAGGCTTACTCGCCAGATTAAAACTAAAAGCAACCGCCCTCAGCACATCCATCTGGCTCACACTGCGAAGCCGTGACTGCTCATCGAGTACCCCCTTGACTCTCTTGATCCGCCCGGTAATTTCATCAGCGTCGAACTGAACGACATCGCAGAAACCGAACCTGTCCCTGCCGCCGGAGAGATACTTTATCATCCTTTTGCCGGTTTTGCTCAACGCCTTGATCGTAAAATCGTCGCCGGTGCCTGTCAGATAAAGTGCGGGCCTGGCCGTACCGAAACTAAGTGCGCTGCTGCCCGCCAGATACTCCCGCGACTCGAACAGGCAGCAGTTCTCACCGCGGCCGTAGTCACTGATTTTCGCGAAAAAATCGACAGGGTCGGCAATATCGATCTGCTTGACGATCGGCACTATCTGCCCCGGCTGGGCGGAGCTTATTATATTCTTATAATCATCCATACGATTTACTCCTTATTTGTGTACTCTTGTAGTAACAAATCCTTATAAATTCAAATAAAATCCGGACAAAAAAAACGGCCTGCTTTTTCGACAGGCCGCTTTGGGAATTTTTCAAGATTTTTTTATAGCAAATCACCGCTCACCTGTCGGATATATATCCTCAGGCCACCACCAACTGACAAAACTGTTTTTCCGGTTCATTTGCTTCATAAGATTATTAAACAATATTCCCGCCTCCTTGTCAACCATAATTTCGACAATATTGAAAAATTACTCCGCCTGCAAGCGGTTTATCAGTACCGCCGTCAGTATTAGAAGCCCCCTGACCACGTGCTGCCAGTATTCGCTGATATTCAGTAGCGTCATCCCGTTCACCAGCACCCCTAAAAATATAATCCCTATCAGCGTCCCGCGCACCGAGCCGGAACCGCCCATAAGACTCGTTCCGCCTATTATCACAGCCGAGATAATATCCAGCTCCCAGCCCTTCGCTGTCGTCGCAGTCCCGGACATTATCTCCGCCGACTGCATCACCCCCGCCACAGACGCCAGGAGCGTTACGATCCCCATCACAAAAATTTGTAACCGTTCACGGATTGTAAAGATCGTTTTCCTGTCACTGCGAGCCGACTAAAAGGAATTGCGGCAGTCTCAGTCGTTCTGTAACAGCCCTGGGGGCTCCATAGGAGAAGCGTTGAGATTGCCACGGCCCTTGCAGGGCCTCGCTTTGACAGAAAATACACATTTTGCCTGTGAACGCTTACAAAAAAAGAAGGGTGTAAAAGGCGAGAAGGACGCGAAAGATAAGAGTCAGAGGGCGGATTTTGGGGCGGGATGGTTCGGAAAAAATTTTTGTCTTGATTTTTAGATTTTAAAATTTAACTTAGAGACTATCCGAATAAGGCGATCTGCTGCGGCCGGCCGCGCCGGCAATTGAGTTAAATCTTTATTAAAGAAAGACTTAAATAGGCTTTGTTAATCAAGATAGCCGGTTTGAGTATTTTAGCGGATTATCTTGTGTTCAGGATGAAGGTGTTAAATCGGCTTTTAGTAATTATATACGCTTAATTTCCTGTTTAGTTTAGTAGAAGTTAAAACAGGTTTCAGAGAAAGGGGTTTGGTTATGGAGCTTAAAGGCAGTCAAACAGAAAAGAATCTACTGGCGGCATTCGCGGGCGAATCGCAGGCCAGGAACCGTTACAGCTATTTCGCCAGTCAGGCTAAAAAAGAGGGATACGAGCAGATAAGAGCTATTTTCGAAGAAACGGCGAACCAGGAAAAAGAACACGCCAAGCGTGAGTTCAAGTTTTTAGAGGGCGGTGAGGTTGAGATCACGGGTGCTTTTCCGGCGGGCGTGATCGGGTCAACAGTAGACAATCTAAAGGCCGCCGCAGCAGGCGAAAATTACGAGACTGCGCAGATGTATCCGGAGTTCGCGAAAATCGCTGATGAAGAGGGGTTTACCGAAATCGCGAAGGTGTTCAGGAATATAGCTGTTGCGGAGGCCCGCCACAGAGACAGGTATCTGGCGCTGGTCAAGAATATCGAAGAAGACAGGGTTTTCAAGAAAGATTCGCCTGTTCGCTGGGCGTGCAGGAACTGCGGTTACGTGCACGAAGGGACTGAAGCTCCTGAGCAGTGTCCGGCATGCGCGCATCCGCAGGCTCATTTCGAACTCGAAGCTGTAAATTACTAAAGGGTGAAATTGTATTGCGTATATCGTATTGAGTATTGAGTCGTGCAATAAGAGTTCGGTGGGGTAAAGACCCCGCCTTACAAAAATCGGCCGATTGGTCAGTTTGAGCATCAACTTTTTTTAAGGGGGAACGAAAATGAGAAAGAAAATCGGGAGGAAGCTGGTAATTACAGGAGTCGTAGTTTTTACGGGGATTTTTTCTTCGATAGTGTATTCGCACTGTCAAATACCGTGCGGTATTTACAACGACGAAGCGAGATTCGAAATGATCGCTGAGAACATTACCACTATCGAGAAATCGATGAAGTCGATAACAGAACTGTCCGGGCAGGATAAACCCGAGATGAACCAGGTTGTCCGGTGGGTGCAGAACAAGGATGCACACGCCGATGAAATGAGCCATATAATAACGTATTATTTCATGGCCCAGCGTGTAAAGCCGGCGGATAAGGACGATGTCTACGCCTATAACGAATATGTGAAGAAGGTTACGCTGCTGCACGAAATGCTGGTTTACAGTATGAAAGCCAAGCAGACGACGGATCTCGCGAACGTGGAAAAGCTGCGGTCTCTATTGAAGGAATTTCATCAGGCGTATTCGGGCAAGAGTTGATCCGATCAAAATCACAATATGTGGCTATTGTCTGTTCGGGAAACTGCGGTTACAATTACGGACCGTAAGGAGGGGCAGAACATGAAAGAACGAAAAGGTATGTTAACTATGGGAGGCAAGCCGCTGACTTTGGTCGGTAATGAAGTCAAAGTCGGTGACCCGATGCCTGACTGTGAAGTTGTGGGAAAAAATCTCGAGCCCGTGAAGCTGTCCTCGTTCAAAGGCAACGTGTGCATTATCTCATCCTTTCCTTCGCTCGATACCTCGGTATGTGATATAATGACCAGAAGATTCAACGAAGAAGCCGTGGCACTGAGCAATGATGTGATAGTGCTTGCTATCAGTATGGATTTGCCTTTTGCGCAGGATCGCTGGTGTATCGCCGCGGACGTTAAGAATGTTAATATTTTCTCCGATCATCGCGGCGCGTCATTTGGCGAAGCATTCGGCGTACTTATAAAAGATTTGCGTTTACTTGCGCGGGCCGTGTTCGTAGTAAATAAACAGGGGATTATCCGGTACATAGAGATAGTTGACGATCTGAAACACGAGCCTGATTACGAGGCGTCGATAAAGGCCGCGAAAAAATTATTATAATATTTGCAGGGTGGATTCGACTTAAAACAAAAAAGAATTGTCGATATAAAAACTTACAATCCAGACATTGTAAGAGTGTAACTTTTTAACTTATGAAAGGTAATAATTATGGCAGAAAGACTCCAAATATATAAATGTGACATCTGCGGCAATATTGTGGAAGTACTCAACGGCGGTGTCGGCGAACTAGTGTGCTGCGGACAGCCTATGGGGCTTCTGGATGAGAAAACCGCTGACGCCGCAACGGAAAAACATGTTCCGGTGATAGAAAAAATCGACGGCGGCTTTAAGGTAACCGTCGGCAGTATTTCGCACCCGATGGTAGAGAAACACTATATCGAGTGGATCGAATTGCTCGCTGACGGCAAAGCGTATCGCCAGTTTCTCAGTCCCGGCGATGCGCCCGAGGCGCAGTTCTGCGTAGAAGCCGATTCGCCCGCCGCAAGAGAGCATTGCAATGTTCACGGGCTCTGGAAGGGATAACGGTAAAATAAAGTTAATTTAATTTTGCCAAAATAGTTTTATATTTTGGAGGTGTCGCTATGGAAAACTCGGCGGTGAGTAAGGCGCCGCTGCCGTGGTGGGCGGCTGGTATCTTTTTAGGGTTGGTCCAAGTCTCGGCGATCGGTCTTGTAAAACCTTTGGGGGTTTCCACACAGTTTGTGGTTGCCAATACCAGGATCATCAACCAGGTAAATAAAGACTATGTTGCGAATCACTCAATGATAAGCGAGGAAAAATATCAAAAGTTCGGCTACGGTTGGTGGCTCGATATAGGATTACTCGCAGGAGCGTTTGTTTCGGCAATATTGGTCGGGCGGTGGAAATTAAGAAAGACGACGGTGTGGTGGCAGATCAACCACGGGCCATCGGTGGCTAAAAGGCTGATAACAGGGTTTGTCGGTGGCTTCCTGATACTTTTAGGGGCAAGAATCGGCCATGGATGCACAAGCGGCCAGTTCGCCAGCGGATGGGCTCAACTGTCACTGTCGGCGATACCTTTCACTATCGCGATGTTCGGGCTCGGGGTTTTAACCGCGTATTTTGTTTATCCCAAAGTTCCGGAAATTAAAAATTGAGGAGTCTATTATGTCGACGGAAATAACTGGTTTTATCATAGGCGCGTTATTCGGGGCAGGCCTTCTATTATCGGGACTGGCTGACCCGGATAAGATCATCGGCACACTGCGACTCAAAGATTTTCATGCGCTTCGAACGATCGCGGTATTTGTGATGGTCGGTATGCTTGGCACGTGGATACTGGATATTTTTGGAATAGCACATTTCAGTGTTAAGCCGGCAGCTTTATTATCTGTAACTATCGGCGGGGCACTTTTGGGGATCGGATTCGGACTAACCGGCTACTGCCCGGGGACAGGTTTAGCTTGCGCGGCTTCGGGACGAATTGACGCAATGGTAACGGTTTTAGGTATGCTTGCGGGCGCTTTGGTTTTCATACTGGTCTATCCGAGTATAGTGAAACCAATCGACGCAATTGCAAATTTCGGAAAAGTTACGCTGCCGGAGGTCACCGGCATTGGGCGAGGCGTCTGGGTTGTCGTGATAGTCGGAAGCGGTATTTTAACGTTGGCTTTAACCAGCCGAAAAAAACAAATCAGCTAAAAATATGGATTCTAATAAATTACAGCAATGTCACAATATTAACCGAAAGGAGCAGTAAAAATGCCAATTAAATTTAACGCGAATGAAATCTTCGAGATGGCTGAAGAAATCGAAAGAAATGGTGCCCTGTTCTATCGCCAGGCGGCAGAGAATAGTTCAGATGAAGAAACGAGAAAAATGCTGCTTGATATGGCCGTAATGGAAGACGATCATCTCGCAACTTTTCAGGAGATGAGAAAAGAGCTTAGCGGTGAGGAAAAGGGATGGAGTATTTTTGACCCCGAAGATCAATCGATTCTGTACCTCCAGGCTATGGCTGATGCTCGAGGCTATGAGGGCAAAATAACCCCGACAAAAGAATTCACCGGCAATGAAACGCCGAAAGAAATTATCGATACAGCCTTGAATTCCGAGAAAGAATCCGTAGTTTTTTATTATGGATTGAAAGAACTCGTTCCCGTCAAAGCCGGCAGAGATAAAATCATAGCGATCATCAAAGAGGAACTGGGGCATATTACGACACTGTTAAATAAGCTGAAATCGCTGGATAATTCGTAGTTGCCTGAGGAAAAGGCGGCCTTTAAGTTTAGAAGGAATATTCGGGGGGTAACAAAATCCCGGCGTTTTTGAATTGAAAGCGGCGGGGTTAATTGATATATTCAATCCTTCTTTTTCGGATATCCGGGAAAAACTATTATGGCAGAGAGTTTCGATAAACATATTTTAGCAAACGGTATGGTAGTCCTCGGCGATCGTATGGAGTCGGTGGAGTCGGCGGCGTTCGATTTCATGCTGCCCTGCGGAGCGGCGATGCTGCCGAAGGGCTGCTGCGGGGCGGGAACTGTAATAGGGGACTGGATATTCAGGGGCGCGGGCGATAAAACCAGTAAAGAGCTCCAGGGCACTCTTGACGGGCTGGGGCTTCACCGCGCGATTTCTGTCGGCAGTTCCCATATAGCTATCGGGGCGGCTTTGGAGGCGAGTAATCTGTCAGCGGCCCTGGATCTATATGGCGATATAATATTAAGGCCGAGCCTGCTTGCCGATCAATTCGAACCGGCGAGAGAGCTTACGGTTAACGAAGTTAAATCGCTCGATGATAATCCCCGGCGAAATGTGATGCTGAAACTGCGAGAGCAGTTTTATCCGGAACCGCTGGGTCGAAGTCCTGCGGGAGAGATCGAAGAGTTAAACGCTCTGACGGCTGAAAAGGCAACGCAGATCATAAACGACAATTTCAATCCATCGCGGACAATTTTCACCGTTGCCGGCAAATATGATTTCGAGACGGTATGCGGGCAAATCGAAAGGCTGTTCGGCGAGGCGGAGGTAAAGGCAGTTAATGAAATCGCCATCGGTGACGGGCGAAGCAAATACAGGCATATAGAAATCGACAGCGCCCAGGTGCATATCGGCGTGATGACGGGGACGGTCAGGCCGAATGACGAGGATTATTACAACGCAAGGGTCGCCGTGTCGGTTCTTTCGGGGGGGATGAGCGCAAGATTGTTTACCGAGGTGCGGGAGAAGCGGGGGTTATGTTACGCGATCGGCGCCCGATATCACGGTTTGAAGCAGGCGGCCGGCATCGCCTGCTACGCGGGGACGACGCCGGATAAAACGCAGCAAACCCTCGATGTTGTTATCGGCGAGTTCAAAAGGCTTTCCGAAGGAATCAGTGAAGAGGAAATCGACCGTGCGAAGGTTGGGCTTAAAAGCTCGCTGATAATGCAGAGTGAATCCTCGAGCAGCCGGGCTACGGCAATCGGCAATGATTATTACATCCTCGGAAGAGTCAGGAGCCTGGATGAAATAAAGAACAGGATCGAGCAGACGAGCGTCGATTCGGTGGCGGGTTTTCTGCGGGACAATAAGTTTACGGATTTTACGGCTGTGACGATCGGGCCGAAGAAAGTGTCTTTGGATTAGAGAAAATATGGAATTCAAAAAAACGATATTACCGAACGGGTTGAGTATAATCGGCGAGGTCAATAAGTCGGCGAAATCCGCGGCGGTTGGTTTTTTCGTAAGAACCGGCGCGCGGGATGAGAGCAAGGAAATAAACGGCGTGTCACATTTCTTAGAGCACATGCTGTTCAAGGGCAATGAAAAGCTCTCGGCGCTTGAAGTCAATCAGGCTTTTGACCGAACCGGCGCACAGTTCAACGCCTTTACAAGCGAGGAAAATACGGTTTATTACGCCGCGGTGCTGCCGGAATCTCTCGCCGAGGTAACCCGGCTGTGGACGGAGCTGATGCGGCCGAGTTTGCGGGAAGACGATTTCAACATCGAGAAGAACGTAATCAAGGAAGAAATTGCGATGTATAAAGACCTGCCCGGCTTCGATGTTCTGGACAGGTGCAGGAGTCTTCATTTTGACGGCCACCCGTGCGGTAATAGTGTTTTAGGAACCGAAAAGAGTATTGACGGTCTGGTCAGCGGGCAGATGAGGGATTACTTTGTCAACAGGTATTGTCCGAATAATATGGTGCTGGTCTGCACGGGCAATTTCGACTGGGAGCAGATATGCTCGATAGCGGAAAGTTCCTGCGGCAATTGGGAAAGAAAACCCGTGGAGAGGCTTATCAGGGACTGCCGGGGCAGCGGGAAACATCAATCGCTGAAGAAGCATTCGCTGGTGAGGCAGCATATATGTCTTATGTCGCCGTCGCCGGCTTTTCAGGACCCGCGAAGATTTGCCGCTTCTCTTTTAGCTGTAATCGTTGGCGATGAGTCGGGGTCGCGATTTTTCTGGCAGCTCGTCGATAAAGCTCTCGCCGAAGAGGCGCATATACAATTCGCTCCCATGGACGGTACGGGGATATTCTGCAGTTATATCCGGTGCAGCAGTGAAAATGTTTCACGGGTTCTCGATACGGTCAATAATATTTTTCAAAGCCTCGTCGCAGAAGGCGTAAGCGAGAAAGAGCTGACCAAAGCGAGGAACAAGTTGCTAAGCGCCGTTGTGATCAAGAACGAGCTTCCGATGGGCCGGCTGGTGGATCTGGGTTTCAACTGGGTCTACTCGGAGCAATATTACACTATTGCCGAAGAGATAGAGCTGATCAAGGCGGTGACCGTTGACGATATTGCCGCTTTAATACATCAGTACAATCCCTGTGATTTTACGCAGTTTATGATGGGGCCTGGTAAAACTACATAAAAAAACGCGGCGACCTCGAAGCCGCCACGCTTTAACATTTTACAGAACTTTATTTTTTCAGCCTTTGACCAGGTTATCCGCCAGTTCGTTGATATAATACTCGATATAGGTATAACCCCGGTGTCGATTACCTTTCGATTTGCCGGCCGGTACGATTTTCGCCGCGTCCGCGGGGTCATTGGGATTGAGGCCGTGAGCTTTTTCCCAAGTATCGGGTATCCCGTCGTTATCAGTATCAACCGGAGCTTTTCCGGGCGTCAACCCTTCCATAAACCATTCATCTGACGGTTCGGCAGGTGCGTGTCTTCCATATCCGCCGGTTTGATTTATTACCTCGTTGAGAGTACGCAATGTTACGCGGTCTCTCGGCCATGCGCCGGCTTTTGCCATGACGATGTCATAAACATCCATAACTGGATCGGTTGTAATTGGCGGCACACAGGCGGGTGATGTAATGACAGCACCTTTAGTGTTATACTGCACCCATTTTGGAGTAGTGCTGTGTGACCAGTAAGCCGGATGGCCCTTAAGGCCCCAGCCCTCAAAATAGTTGTTCGCGATATAATAGTCAATATCTGGATAAGTTGCGAATGGATATATATGGTCCATGCTCTGAGGGCCTTTTCTCCAGTAGTTGTTGAGGTAATTTATCGGGCTGGCAGCAGTAGTGCGGCCGGCGTGATTAAGCCCACCTTCGCAGTCATAGATCAAGTTGTTTCTAAAGTCCATAGCAGCATTTTCTCTGTATGGAGCCATAGCCGGGACACGTCTGACATGGTGCGCGAAGAGGCAGTGATGTACATTAGTCGCGCCGCTATTTTCAGCTGTCGATATCATACCGAAGTTGTGTGCGCCTTTGTCGTGGCCTACATTATCAGATTCTTCGATCGTGCACCACTGAACGGTCATATCGTGGGCATGGTAAAAGTCAATAACCTCGTCGTTACCCCAGCTTAGTGACAGGTGGTCAAGGATGATATTATATGTGCCGGTTTTATTGGGTCCAAAGCCGCCCATCTGTATGCAGTCACCGCCGCTGCCCATATCCCGCTGCCTGCGGCAACGAATATGACGAACAATGACGTCATGGACGCCGAAATCGTAAGTGCCAAGCATTCCTTCGATTGTTATTCCCGCGCCTGGGGCGGTCTGGCCGGCGATCGTAATATAAGGTTCTTTAATGAGAACGTCACCATTAATCACACCACTTACCTCAAAGACTACAATTCGCGGCCCTTTGGTAGCGCAGGCCTCTGCAAGGCTGTCAGGCCCGGCGGTATTGAGGTTGGTAACCTTTATAACCTTACCGCCTCTGCCGCCTGCGGTGACGGCTCCCCACCCTTCGGCTCCGGGAAAGGCTTTTAGAGCTTCAGAATGTGAGGTTTTTACAGAAGAGCCCGCAGTGGAACAGCCTGTCAATAAGACACAAAATAAAGCGAAAAACATTAATACTTTTGCTGCAGTTTTCATCATTTATCCTTTAACTATATTATCTGCCAGTTCGTTGATATAATACTCGATATATGTATAACCCCGGTGGCGATTACCTTTCGACGCACCGGCGGGGACAATCTTGTTTGCATCCTTGGGGTTCTTCGGATCAAGCCCGTGAGCTTTTTCCCACTTATCCGGCATGCCGTCATCATCCGTATCGACCGGTGCCTTCCCAGGCGTCAACCCTTTCATAAACCATTCATCCGAGGGCTCCATAGGGGCGTTTCGGCCCCATGAGCCGGTCCTGTTTTTGACATCGGCGATTGTACGCTTTGTCACACGA
>CAYNKU010000056.1:0-4425 GCA_964397865.1 uncultured Pirellulales bacterium
ACAAGGCCGAATATTAAGTTTGATTCGGATGGGGTATGTGCGGCCTGTCAATGGCATGAAATGAAGAGAACTATAAACTGGCAGGAAAGGCAGGATTATTTCCGAGAGCTTTGTGCAAAGTACAAGGTTGCTTTAGTACCGTATTCCGGCGGGAAGGACTCTATTTATGTGGCTCATAAGGTGGAGGAAGCGGGTGCTGAACCCATCCTGATTACAATTCTACCAGACTTGGAGACTGAGATAGGCGAATGGAATCGAAAAAACATGCGTAAGGGTTTTAGGTGGATTGAGATAAAACTTCCTGGTGATGAATGCCGAGAACAAGCAAGAGAGTGTTTTATAGATAATGGCAAAGTGAAGCATCCCTGGGAGAATGCAATCTCTGCACGAGTATTACAGGAGGCTGCTGAAAAAGAGATACCGTTTGTGGTTTATGGAGAGGAAGGTGGTGCGGAATATGGTGGGGGTTTTGGTTATGAGATTTCTTTGAATGACTGGAAGAAGCCCGTTAGTGCAGAGTATTTGAAGAAATACTACTATCTAAATAAAGTTTTATTCGGCTTACCATCTAATTATACAGACTTGTTTTTTACTCAGTACAGCAGGTTTGAGAACTGGTCGCCTGCAAAGCACCGAGCTTTTGCGGTTGGAAAAGGAATGAGAACGCTGCCAGTAAGAAGTATTGGGACTTTTACTTGTGATTCACAGCTTTCTGATATTTTACAGGATTTACACTGTTATATTTTGTTTATTAAATTTGGATTCGGCAGGGCTACTTCGGATGCTTGTATAGCTATTAGGGACGGCACGTTGGACAGGGGCAACGCTTTAGAGCAGGTTGAAAATTACGATGGCGACTTTCCAAATAACTACCTGCCACACTATCTTGACTACTTAAAAATGGATTATAATGAGTTTTGTACTGTGTTAGAAAAACATGCTAATCCTGAAATAGTAGAACAGGCGTCTCACCCCAAAGCAAGGCACGTATTCTATTTGAAGTCGTGGCTTGGAAAGAAAAGGCGTAAAGGTACCAGCTTGGAATTTATAAGTCCCCTTAGATGGGACTTGGACAAAACGAGGAGATATTAATGGCTACCCCACCGGCGATGCAGAAGTGCATCCAAATCATTTTAACCAACCGTTGTGAAAATCAGTGTTCGGACTGCTCGCAGTTCTGTCCTCATTTGGACAAAGAAAAGTTGTTTGATATATCCTTGGAAGACTTTGAAAAAGCCGTAGCTACTTTAGAGAACCTTCCGGGACATGTGGGATTGTTTGGTGGAAATCCGTTATTGCACCCGCAATTTGACAAAATCTGTGAGATTTTTAAGAAGTATGTTTTTATTAAAGCCCGTAGGGAGTTGTGGTGCAGCGGGGGTAATTGGGATAAATGGAAATCAGTTATCAATGACTGCTTTTATCCAGAGCTTGTGTCTTATAATGAGCACAAGGATTCGATGAACGTGGTTTGTTATCACCAACCCATACACGTTGCTGCCGAAGAAGTGTTCACTGGGGCGGTGACGGGCAGTCCTGGAGAAGATTTACAGTTGATGTGGAAGTTGATTGACAACTGTTGGGTGAACAATCGTTGGTCGTCTATTATTTCTCCAATGGGTGCGTATCCTTGTGAGGTGATGGCCGCACGGGCTACGGTTTTGGGAGGGCCAAAAGGCCTTCCAGTGGAAAAAGATTGGTGGAAGAGGCCACTATCTGATTGGCAATATCAAATAAACGAGTTGTGTCCGAAATGTGGAATGTGCCTGCCGGTCCCGCAAGGGGAAAAAGACAATCAGAACTGTGATACTGTCAGCCCCCGTTGGTTGTTGGATTTGAAAAAAGCAGGTTCTCCGAGGATAAAGAAAGACCAGTACAAGTTGTATGACGTAACGGAGCTTCAGGCTTACTACAAGGAACACACTTTTACGCCGTGCACAGAATACAGAAAGCGTGGTTGCTATGAGGAGTTTCCGGACTGGCGGCCATATGCGTATCGTCCTGTTTTGCAGAACGCTCCTGAAATCATTGAGGCTAAGCATGAAGCCAAGAAAAGTTAAAGAAAAAAATCCTCGGAATTGTTGTCAGAAAATAGCAGATAAAACTATCTGTAGTGTTAAGAATGCTTATTACTATTTTGTTGATAGCATTCGACTGCGGAGAGGGCGCAGAAACTGGAAGCCCGAATCAAGTCCGCTTGTTTCTATTATTATCCCCACACGGAATAGGTTGGATATTCTGAGAAGGCGGGCAGTCGCAAGCGTGCTGAAGCAGACTTATGCGAATTGGGAACTGATAATTGTTGATGAAAGTTCAAATGGAAATATGGTTTGGTTTGGGAACAAGCGAGTTAAGGTGTGGAACTTAAAGAAGAAGTTTCATTACCCCAAAAATGCTTGGTGTGTCTGGTGTGCTGGGCCGGTTAGGGCTTTGAATTTTGCTCTTTCAAAAGTTAAAGGTGACTATATCCTTAGAATGAATGACCACGATATTTTATATCCTTCAGCCGTAGAACATTTAGTCAGCTATATGAAAAGTACGGTCGCCGAGTTGGCTTCTGCTCAGCACTTGGGAAATGGAGAACCTGTAGAACCGTACATAATCCGTGGGAAGAAGATTGGTGGCATCCAGGTTAGCTTGCTGCGTTCGTATTTGAAGTGCTTTAGATATAACAAAGACTGCTGGCGTAAAAAGTGGAACAGCCCAAATGAGTTGGATTTGATTGACCGCATGCTACGAAGTAATGTCAGAACCGCTTATCTGCCCCAAGTTTTGGGGGAAATAAAGCCTCGACTAAATGGGAATTTGGTTGGCTGGAAACAAATACAAAAAGACTATAAGGATTTGCTGTGAGCTTTCGAGATAAGACGTTTTTGTGCATAATCCCAGCAAGAGCAGGTTCGAAACGACTCAAGAATAAGAACTTATTAAACCTGTGCGGGAAGTCTTTGATTCACTGGTCTATTAAGGCTGCGAAAGAAGCTGGGATATTTGATAAAATCGTTTTGTTGTCTGATAGCAAAGCTGCTTGTGATTATGCGATTGAAATGGGAGTATCGGCAATAGCCGAACCGGCGGAGTTAGCTTCGGATACGGCTTATGTGGGTGACGCAATCATTGATTTGCTGATGAGTGGGGTGGTGGCTGGTTATGATTATGTGCAACTTGTAGAGCCGACGTCACCATTACTCCGGGGAACGATGCTGAAAAACGCAGCCCAGTATTGTATTGATAAGGATGCTGATTTTGTCATTTCGATGTGTGAGGCCGAAGCTCCTAACGGAATGGCTAAACCGATTTCTAACAATTTATGTGTTACGGATTGGTGGCCAGAGAAACTGTTTGGTACGAGAAGTCAGGACTGTCCCGCCGCTTATAGAGTGGATGGTCTGATTTACTTAGGGAAGTGGGATACGTGGTTGCGAAGGAACTACTGGAAGTCCAAGATATTCGCTTATATAACCGATAAAAATGATTCGGTTGACATAAATGATGTGCGGGATTTCAGTAGGGCGGAAGCTGTTTTGAGTCATAGGCTGAAAAGGAGAGCTTTTTGAACCCCTTTGACAGACTATATAAGAAGTGTGGAACTCTACCGTTGAGTGAGAAACCGGAAGCTCTGCTGGCCGATATAGAGTTGGTGGGGGGTATTTGCAATCTCCAGTGCTCGATGTGCCCGGTTGGTTTGGGGCAAGTGATGAGAGAGAAGGGTTTCCTTAAACTTAGCATTTTTGCTAATTTGTTGCAACAGTTGAAAACGTTGAATTGTTCTGCTATCAGATTCGTTCGGTGGGGCGAGCCGACCTTACATCCTTATTTTACTAAGGTTATCCAACTCGCTAAAAAGCAGGGGTTCTTGATTCATTTGAATACCAACGGGCAGTTATTTGACGACGATTTAAGCTGGGCAATTCGTAAATATGTGGACTCGATTAAGTTTTCTTTTCAGGGGTTGAATAAACATGAATACGAAAAAATCAGGCGAGGAGCTAAATACGATACAATCAAAGAATGGATTGAAACTTTGTATAAACAAAGAGGACGAGGGTGCAGACCTTATATATCGGTTGGAACTACAATTACCAAAGGTTCTGATGCGGAGCGTGCAGCTTTCAGAGACGAATTTAGAAGGATTGCTGACCACGTCGCTGTTGGCAAAACTCGTACCCTTATTGGTAACAGTGGTGGAAGAGAACCAGATAGTTGCCCCCGACCTGGTAAACCTCGTTGCCCCGAATTCTTTAAGGTGAGCGTGAATTGGGATGCTACAGTGAGTTTTTGTTGTGGCGATTATGACAACCTTATGCTGATTGGTGACTTAAAAAAAGATTCTTTGAAAAAGATTTGGTACGGGGAATCCGCTGTAACTTATCGTAAAATGTTGATGAGCGGTCGTCATTCCGAATTACCTTTGTGCAGGAATTG